>JALWRJ010000564.1:0-3340 GCA_026994125.1 Cyclobacteriaceae bacterium
CTTTTCACCAACATTGGGTTTTACAATTTCATCGCGTATATAAATAATAATGGGTTCAAAAAATGACTGAAGCCCTTTGGGTGCCGCGTGGCCACGGGTTTTGTATGCACCGGCCACTTTTATAAATACAAAACTTAGCAAGGCAAAAGATAAGAACATAGAAAACACATTGCGCGTAATCGAAAAATCCAAAGGTTTAGCTGCATGTTCAGCTTGGGTATGCGCACCATCGGCATAGTAAATTTTTTCGTGGTGCATTACATACGAGCCTTTGCTGGTAGTTACCTTGTTGTCTTTGTTGTGGTAAAACCCACCCGACATAAACACATCTAAGCCATGCTCTGTCCATAAAATCACCGGTAATGGCATAGCCAAATCTCCCCAAATATGAAATTCATGCGTATCCTTAATGTGGTGCATAATCATTTCTGAGGGACTAAACTTTTCTTCCTCACCGGATTTTGATTCGCTTGCCTGAACCTGTAAGGCAGGAGCAGCTATAAAAATGGTTATTACTGCTAAAATTCTGAGGGCATTCCTGCCTTTTTCCAACAATGTTGTCATATAACTTCCTAAATATCAGGGTCTATTCTAATTGCGACTGCAAAAGTATAAAGTTAAGGGGCTAAAAAAAATGTTTTTAGAATAAAAACTAAAGGTAATTTTTTCCATCTTGTTTAAAGCCGGTAACCTTCGAGCCCCCACTTACTAAAACACCTTAAAAGCAAGGGGTAAAGCCTAAGATGATTTCGTTTTTTGGTTTTTAAGTTTTTTATAAATATCGGTCATTACCAGGGCTTCAAATAGTGGGTAAAGTACAAAGCTGGTGTACACAATGGCTTTGCGCTGTTCAGCAAAATACTTAGTAAGCACTACCACCGACATGGCAGCCAACAAAAATTTAATCATTACTGAAGACATGTAATACCATACAGCAATTTCGCTTTCTTTTTGCATGCCTTTCATATTTACAAAAAAGGCTATAGCCGAGATAAAGTAATAAAAGGCTACCAAAGGATAAAACATGGTAGGCAGGGCTAGTTGAAATTGGCTGGCAAGCAAAGTGCCCGCTACAGCCAGAGCAACTGCCAAAGCGGTTAACTTCCAAAAAAAATTATAAATCTGGTTCATTTGATAGGTCTCGTATCACTTTAATAAGCGTTGCCACTAAAAACAACATGATAAAAGCCATGGTAAACCATGGCTTTTGGGTGTAAAATTTATGGTCGACCCAGGTACCCACCCAGTAGCCGAGCAACGAAGCTGCCATAAACTGGAAAGCAAGCCCCGTATATTTTAAAATACCATTAGGCTGTTTTAACGGCTTTTTTAAAGAGTTCTTTGGATTGTCCGTTTTCGCCAATTTTAATTTCTTTAATGGAAACGCCCATTTTACAGCCACCGTTAAAGGTTGCCCCCGACTCTACAATTAGCTTATTGGTAATAATATCGCCATGAATAATAGCCGATGGTTTTAACAATAATAAGTCGGACACCTCAACGGTTCCTTTTACCTCTCCGGCAACTTCAGCATTTTGTGCTAAAATATCACCTTCCACTTTACTCGACTGGCCCAAAGCCACTTTCGATTTAGTTACAATACTGCCAACTACCCGTCCTTCAACTCGAATATTACCATAGGCTTCGATATTACCCTCCAGGGTAGTGCCTTTACCAATAATATTACTCGAATTGCTTAGCTCTTCAGCTACTTTTTTTTCATCTTTATTAAACATAAACTTTTACTTATATTAACGAGTATTTAAAACAAAATAAAATCTTCGGGATTAACCGCATTGCCTTTATACCAAAGTTCAAAATGCAAATGGGGTCCATCTGTTAGCTCTCCGGTATTACCAATAATAGCAATTACGTCTCCTCCGGTTACAAAACTACCTGTTTTTTTTAATAATTCAGCATTATGTTTATAAACCGATATTAAATTAGAACTATGCTGAATAATAATTACATAGCCCGAATCTTGAGTCCACGATGATAAAATAACCGTACCACTAGCTACCGCCATCACAGGTTCGTTCTTTTTCGATACAATATCTACCCCAAAATGGTCGTCTTTAACATCAAATTTTTGTGAAATTAAACCCGATAATGGTGCAAACAAAAACATTTCTTGTAGTTCGCTTACATTGTGGGCATTTATAACCATCGATGAATCCACCATCTCAAACTCTTTCCTCAACTGCGAATCAATAGGAGCCGGCTTTAAGTTTACTTTGTATTTGCGGTCTTGCAGGGTAGCTCTTTTTCGAAAACTATCAATACGAGCCGAGTCCACATTGCCGGTTAAAAACCCTTTAAACAAAGAAATAAACTGGTCTTTATATTGCATTTCTTTCTCTAGCGAATCCAACTGAAGCGAAAGTGTATAAAGTTTTTTATTGGCCTCAATTTGTGCATGCCGGGGGTCGAACCATTTCTCTAGTAATGTGCGGCTCAAAAAAAGGCTTATAACCAATAGGGTTACAAAAAATAAAAACGAAAACAGTAAAAATTTTGCATAAGTAAATCCCAAAAATCTTTTTTCGGCAAAGTTCTCTTCATTTCGTATAATCAGTAGGTACCTTTCGGTTAGCCAGCTCGAAAAAGTTTTTTTGGGTTTCAATGTGCAGTACTACTTTTTTTCGGGGCAAAAATAGAGATAAAAAAGTATTATTGTATTAATTGAAAAAAAATTACGTTGGGTTATTAAACCATTTGGCATTGAACAGACCTATTTTATCTATTTTTATACTAACTGTATTGCTAGGCTTTTTAGTTGGTTGCTCTGCCGAAAAAAATGCCCCGGTAAACCGAGCTTACCATAATATAACCGGGCATTTTAACGCATACTTTTATGCCAGAGAGCAAATTAAAGCAGTAGAAGCCGGTATTAAAGCAGCGCAATCGAATAATTATGATTATGTTTTACCCATTTTCCCGGCCATTGATTCCACATTTAAAGAAACCTACAAAGTAGAACTCGAAGAGGCTATTAAAAAGGCTTCGATAGTGATACAATACCATAAAAACAGCAAGTGGGTAGATGACAGTTATATTTTAATTGGCCAGGCCAGAATGTACGGTTACGATTTCCCTAACGCCATCGAAACCTTTAAATATGTAAACACCAAAGGAAAGGATGTAAATGCTAAACATTGGGCACTTATAAACTTAATGCGCACATTTATCGAAAACAACGAAATGAGCAATGCCGAAGCTGTTTTTGATTACCTGGGCAGGGAAAAGCTCAATGAAAAAAATTATAAATAATTGCATTTAATGAAAGCCTTTTACTACCAAAGGCTTGGTCAGCAAGATAATATGGTTAAAAACCTTACCC
>JALWRJ010000564.1:3350-10581 GCA_026994125.1 Cyclobacteriaceae bacterium
ACCTTACCCTGGCCGAACCTTTTCTTTCTAAAACCGAAAGAGCCACCTTATTTTTTATAATGGGGCAAATTTACCAGGAACTAGGTTTCGAAAGTGCTGCCTTCGATTATTACCGAAAATGTATTCATAGCAATCCCGAATACGAACTTTCGTTTTATGCCAAGCTTAATATGGCTCAGGTAACACAGCTGGGCGAAAAAAGCGATATTAAAGACATTCGTAAATATTTTAAAAAACTGGCTAAAGATGAAAAAAATATTGAGTTTCAAGACAGGATTTACTACGAATGGGCCAAATTCGAGCTAAAACAAGGGTATTTAAGCGAATCGTTGGCTAACTTTAATCAGGCCATTCAAACCAGTAAAAATAACCCTCGCATAAAAGGGTTAGCTTATTTAAGCTTAGGCGAAGTGTATTTTGACACCCTTAAAGACTACAGCCTGGCACAAGCCTACTACGATAGTGCAGTAACTACCCTGCCCAAAACTTACGAAGCCTACGAGCAAGTGGCAGAACGAAGCGAAGTGCTAACTCGGTTTGTTGAACAAATTAATACCATTACTCTGCAAGATAGCCTCCTAAGTTTATCTACACGCGATTCGGCCGAGGTAATGGCGCTGTTTAAAGAGGAAGCCCAACGAAGAATGACCGAAAAAGAGGCGTTAGAAGCCAAAAAAGCTCGCAAAGAGGCAACCGAAAGCTTTTTTGCTTTTAACCAGGAACCCACAGCCATTGCCGGGGGCAATTGGTACTTTACCAACCCGGCAGCAGTTAGTAAAGGGCGAACCGAATTTACACGCATTTGGGGCGAGCGAAACCTGGAAGATCACTGGAGGCGCTCTGTTAAGTCCTCGGTTATTGAAACTGAAACAGAAGCAAGTACCGATACCCTGGCAACCGAAGCCAACGAGGTGGTATCTAAAGAAGAGCAAATGGCAGAAATGGCCAACAGCTTTTTTGCACAGTTGCCACACACAAAAGAAGACGTAGCAAAAGCTGAAAAAATGCTGGAAGATGCCTACTACAACCTGGCCAATATTTACCACTTTGAACTCAATGAAGATGCCAGCGCAGTAGAAAACTACTCCATTCTTCTAAAGCGATTTCCGACAACACTTTACGAACCAGAAGTGTTATACTTATTATTTTTAATTGAAGAAGATAGGGATAAAGTAAAAGCCGAAGACTATAAAAAAACGCTGTTTAAAAAATACCCAAAATCGCTTTATGCCAACCTAATTCTTAACCCTCAATTTGTAGAAGAAAGCAACAAAGCCAACGAAAAATTAGCCAAAGATTACAAAAAAGCATTTGCCCTTTTTAAAGCAGGAGATTACACCACGGCCAGGCATTTTATAACAAATGCACTTACCAACTACCCCAATGTAGCCTATACACAAAATTTTGCCTTACTCGATGCACTTATTATTGGTAAAACCGCCACCCTACCCGAGTACCAATTGGCTTTAAAAGAATTTATAAACAACTACCCCGAAGGTGAATTAAATACCTATGCCAAAAAATTATTAGAGGCCTCTAAAACATACCAAAGCCGATTGGTAAAACTTAAAGAAACTACTTTTAGTAAGGTACTCGATTTTCAAGATCATTATTTTGTTATGGTGGTTGACTCTATGGGTATTCAACCAGCCATAGCACTGGCCGAACGAATGATTAACTCAAAATTTGATGGAGCCAATTTAAAAGCCGGCTCACTGGAACTTAACAAAAACCAGGAATTTGTTATTGTAAAAACATTTAAAGGTAAAGAAGAAGCTCTTCTTTTTTATGACCTGATGAAAGCCGAGCAATCGCCCGAAACTATTATTTTTGTTGTTTCTAAACAAAATTTTGAATTATTGCACCAAACCAAAGAACTGGATAATTACCTTACTTTTTTTGAAGAAAACTATTAAATGAGTACAACCCAACCAACACGAAACAAAAAATTACTAATCGTTAGGCTTATTTGGATAGCCTTTGCTGGCCTTTTTATTGGTCTTCCGCTTTACATATATGCAGTTAAAACAGATTTGGGCGGGTTGTTTGGCAAAATGCCTTCCATCGCGCAACTCGAAAACCCCGAAACCGATTTATCGTCAACCCTTTACTATGCCAATGGCGAGGAAATGGGCAAATACTTTCGTTCTAACCGGAGCCAGGTAGCTTTTAACGAACTTTCGGATGCCCTGGTAAAAACGTTGGTAGCCTCGGAAGACCACCGTTTTTATAACCACTCGGGTCTCGATTTAATTGCCTACATACGGGTGGTAAAGGGCTTGCTTACTTTTAACCTGGCCGGTGGTGGCAGTACCATTACCCAACAGTTGGCCAAAAAATTATATGCCACACGTGATAAAACCATGGAAGGCAGTATTTCCAGGCTGGGTAAAATACCCAGGCTCATTGTGTCCAAAACCAAGGAATGGTTAATTGCCGTACAGTTAGAACAAACTTTTACCAAAGAGGAAATCATAGCCCTTTACCTTAATACCGTAGATTTTGGCAGTAATGCCTTTGGCATAAAAGCCGCAGCCGAAACTTTCTTTGGCAAACAGCCCTCGGAGCTCAACTACCAGGAATCGGCTACCTTAGTGGGGTTATTACAGGCCGTTACCTACTATAATCCCAAACTTAACTACGAAAACTCCATTGGAAAACGCAACGAAGTACTGCTAAAACTAAAAAAACAAGCCGTATTAACTCCTGCTGTCTATGATTCTTTAATTACCCTGCCCATCGACTTATCGAATTACACAGTAGCCAGCCAAAACACTGGCTTGGCTAATTATTTTCGGGCGGTAATTCAAAACGACTTGCTTAAATTTTGCAAAGAACGTGGTATTGATTTGTACGAATCGGGCCTTAAAATACATACCACCATCGATAAATCATTACAACAATATGCCGAAAACGCAGTTAGCTGGTGGATGGATTCGTTACAAACCACCTTTAACGAATCGTGGGGCAAACGCAACCCCTGGGTAGATGAAAACGGAAAAGAGATTAAAGGTTTTATTAAACATGTAATGAAACGTACCGAACACTACCGCAAGTTAAAAAGAAAATTTGGAGCCGATTCGGATTCCATTGATATTATTCTAAACACGCCAAAAAAAATGCGTGTTTTTAGCTGGAACGGAGAAATTGATACCCTTATGAGCCCCATGGATTCGCTTCGATATTATAAAAAGTTCTTGCAAGCAGGTTTTATGGCGATGGATCCGCACACCGGGCATATTAAAGCCTGGGTTGGAGGCATTAATTACAAGTATTTTAAGTACGACCACGTAAAGCAAGGTAAAAACCAACCGGGTTCAACCTTTAAACCTATTGTATATGCTACCGCAATCGAAAACGGCTACTACCCCTGCTACGAAGTAGTAGATGAACGCGCCACCTACGAAACAGGAGGCACGCCTCCTACCTGGTCGCCCGAAAATGCCAACATGAAATTTACCGGAGAAAAAATGACCATCCGTAAAGGAATGGCGCAGTCTAAAAACTCAGTAACTGCGAAAATAATGAGCTTAGTAGGCCCCGAAAACGTAGTGGCCAAAGCACGTTCGCTGGGCATTGAAAGCGACCTGGCACCTGTGCTTTCACTCGCCCTGGGTGTGAGCGATGTATCGGTTTACGAGCTGGTTGGTGCCTATAGTGCTTTTGCCAATAAAGGCATTTGGACTAAACCTTTTTACATTACCCGAATTGAAGACAAGAACGGAGATATCATCCAGGAATATGTACCACAACAAAAACAAGCACTAAGCGAGGAAGATGCCTACCTGATGCTACACATGCTTAAAGGAACCATTGAAGAAGAAGGTGGAACTGCCCGTAAACTGGATTACCAATATAACCTGCTACGAAATGGCAACGAAATTGGTGCCAAAACAGGCACCACACAAAATTATTCCGATGGATGGTTTATGGGAGTAACGCAAGACCTCGTAGCCGGAGTTTGGGTAGGCGGAGACGACCGAGCCATTCATTTTCCATCGATACGGTACGGGCAAGGTGCCTACATGGCCTTGCCCATTTGGGCCGACTTTATGACACGAGTGTATGCAAACGATTCATTAGGTTACCAAATGAAACCCTTTGAAAAACCTCGTAAACCCTTAACCGTTACCCTGGATTGCAACCAGTACGATTTAAACCTGACACCGGCAGACTCTACCCTGCAAAAAAGGCTTGATTCGTTATCGATACAACTTAATGAGGAGGAAATAGACTAATGGCTGCGGCCAAAGACTTCATTGCCCAAGTACCCCATAGCCCGGGTGTGTATAAATATTTTAATAAACAAGAACAACTCATTTATGTTGGCAAAGCCAAGGATTTAAAAAAAAGGGTAAGCAGCTACTTTTCTAAGAGTGCACAGCATAACCGCAAAACACAAAAATTAGTGTCCGAAATTGTAGCTATTCAATTTGTGGTTACACCAACCGAGTTTGATGCCTTATTGTTGGAAAACAATTTAATTAAGCAAAACCAACCCAAGTATAATATACTCTTAAAAGACGATAAGTCGTTTCCTTACATCTGTGTTAGCCAACAACGATTCCCACGTATTTTTAGTATGCGTAATATAGAAAACAGTCAGGGGCGGTTCTTTGGGCCTTACACAAGCGTTGTGCGCATGAAAACCGTGCTGGATTTAGTTAACAAAATATATACACTGCGCACCTGTACATACAATTTATCAGAACAAAATATTGCTCGTAAAAAATATAAAATTTGCCTGGAATACCACATTGGAAATTGTAAAGGCCCCTGCCAAGGCCGCCAAACCGAAGAAGAGTACAACCAGGAATTAAAGCAGGCTATTAATATTCTTAAAGGTAACCTAACAGCTCCGCGCACTTATTTAGAAGAAAGAATGAAAGCACATGCAGCCAAATTGGAATTTGAAAAAGCAGAATTATACAAGCAAAAACTTAAACAACTCAACCAATTTTATAACAAAGCCATTGTAGTAAACCCAAAATTAGGCTCGCTGTATGTACTTGCCCTGACAAGTACCGATAAAAAAGCCTATGTTAATTTTTTAAAAATAAATTCAGGGGCCATAATCCAATCACAATCTATTGAAGTAAAAAAGAAATTAGATGAAGTAGATGAACATATTTTTATTTCTGTTATACCCCAATTAGTGCCTGCGCAGGCCGACCTAAACATGGTATTTTTAAGCAATATAAAAGTGCCAGACGCCCCTGCACCCATTACGGTAGAAGTACCTAAAATTGGCGATAAAAGAAAATTGGTAGATATGGCACTTAAAAACGCCTTACTACTTAAAAAAAATGCGGAACAAAGAATTGAAACAAGCAATACAGCCGAAAAAACACTACGGTTGTTACAAAAGGAACTTAGCCTGACTACCTTGCCGGTGCATATCGAATGTTTTGATAATTCTAACATGCAAGGTACACACCCAGTGGCTTCTATGGTATGTTTTAAAAACGGAAAACCCTCCAAAAAAGATTACAGAAAATTTACGATTAAAACAGTTACTGGCCCGGATGATTTTGCATCAATGACCGAAGTAGTAGGCCGAAGATACAAGCGACTGATTGATGAAAAATTACCCTTGCCTAATTTAATTTTAATTGATGGCGGCAAGGGGCAATTAAGTGCAGCCATTACTGCACTAAAAGAAGTGGGAGTGTATGGAAAGGTGGCCGTAGCAGGCATAGCCAAAAAGTTAGAAGAAATATACTTGCCGGGTGACCAACTGCCCATACACATTAATAAAAAATCTCCGGCATTAAAGTTAATACAGCAATTGCGCGATGAGGCACACCGGTTTGCCATAACATTTCACCGGTCTAAACGTTCTAAATCACAAATAGTAAGCTTTTTAGATAACATTAAAGGTATAGGCCCCAAAACCAAAGATGTACTTTTAAAAACTTACAAATCGCCTGCCAAAATTAAAGCCGCATCGTTGCAGGATTTACAACCACTTATAGGAAAAACAAAAGCGGAATTGCTTATACAACACATAAAAAATGCCCGGTTATAAAACCGGGCATTTTTTACGGTAGTTTATAAATTAGTATGACCATAAATTATGCTCTCGCTCTAATATTTTCATTTCTTCCCATTGGCTGGCCATTAAGCCCACCTTGGCCGATTGGCCATAATAAGAGGTAATTGGCAGGTTGTCAGGGTTCTCCACTTTGTAAAGCTCACCATGGAACAAGCGTAATAAAAAGGCGTCTGCCAAGGTTTTGTTTTCAGCACTATTTTGTTGGTTATACCAAACAGCCTCATCGGGGTGTTCTCTAAAAAATCGTTCTAAGTCTTTAAAAGCAAATGTAGCCACATAGTAATTGGCACCATCGTTAGAGTATTTGCCGGGTACGATTAATTTAATAGACTGTATGTCTCTATATTGACGGGCTCGTCTTTTATCAAAAACAATATCCTCCATTACTTCCATTAACGTAATATCTGTAGGGAAATACTTCTCGGCCTGCTCACCTTTGTAAACCTCCCATAGGTTAGGGTCCGATGAAGGAGCTATACCCACTTCGTTATCATTCAAATCTTTTTTACAAACGTAATCCACATCGTTGTACGAAACTATATCGCCCTCAAAATAAGGATAATCTACTTCGTAAAGAGGTTGTTCTTCAGGCTCAGAGTTATCTACCTGCGTTTTATTTAAACGTTCAAAAAACTCTGCTTTGGTCATTTTTCGGGTCAATGAATCTTCCCAATAAATATTTTGAATATAGTCCTTTTTAACTGCATCTATAACAATTTTGGCAAATTCATTATTCTTTGCAAAAAAACCTTTGTTTAACTTTTGCTCTAAATCAACCCTTGTCCAAATACGTTGCTTATACAACTGCTCGTATTTAGGAATAGGCCGTACCGAATTTGGATTGTACTGGTCTTCAGCCGGATTGGTAGATAACCCCTCCTGCGCATGTACACTTCCTGCAAAGCCAACAAAAGCCAAGAATATGGCTACACTATTTCTGAAATCGAATTTCATCTGTTATCATTTTTTAATGGTCAGGTAAAACCTTTCACAGCCCACCTGTATTCAACTATTTAATCACTTGGCCAAAGCCAGTTATAACTTAAACTAAAAGGACAAGGCTTTATTGCACAAGCCTCATCCTTTTAAAACTATTAATTACTCTTAACTAACACTTTATAAATCTCGTTACGTGCAGGTACACTTTCGGATTTATTTTGGAAGTTAGTTCTAACC
>JALWRJ010000565.1:0-428 GCA_026994125.1 Cyclobacteriaceae bacterium
GCCGTGTACCAAGGGGTCTTCAGGGCCTACCACTAACATATCTATTTGGTAGTAAGTAACGGCCTGGGCTACCTGATTAAACTGGCTGGGGGCAATAGCCAAATTGGTGGCTACCAATTGCGTACCTGCGTTGCCCGGAGCCACAAATAGTTGGGTGCAGGCCGGGCTTTGGGAGAGTTTCCAGGCCAGGCAGTGTTCTCTGCCTCCGGAACCAAGAACCAATATATTCATAGGGTTTAAGTTTTATGCAAATATGTGGTGGTTAGTATTAATTTGCATAGGTTGATAAAAATTTAATACGCATCAACCGTATTTCCTCTTCCGAATAGTCTTCCAGGTCTTCATCTTCCAGGGCGGTATCCAGGTCGCCCGATTCTTCGGTTCTAAAGTAGTCGAGCAAGTCTTCTTGCTTTTCACCGTCCATTACC
>JALWRJ010000565.1:438-2656 GCA_026994125.1 Cyclobacteriaceae bacterium
TATTTCGTCCAGCAGGTCGTCCATGTGCATTTTAAGCGAATCGGCTACATCTTCCAGTTCTAGTTTTTTATCGATTTGCTGTATAATAAATACTTTGTTTTTAGATTTATTAGCAGTAGTTTTTACCGTAACATCGGCTGCGGTAATAATATCGTGGTCTTCTACGTACTGTTCTATTAAATGCACAAAATCTTTACCAAATTTGGTGGCTTTTCCCCGGCCTACTCCGGTTATTGTGGTTAACTCTTCAATGGTGCAAGGGTAAATGGTGGCCATTTCTTCGAGCGATACTTCCTGGAAAATAACATAGGGAGGAAGGTTTTGTTTTTTGGCTACTTTTTTGCGAAGTGCTTTCAGCATTTCATACAATTTTTCATCGTAGGCAGTTGCTTCTATGGGTGTACTGTCCACCTCTTCGTCTTCCGTTTTAAGGTTATCGAAATCGTGGTTTTTATAGAGCGTAATTTGGTGAGGAGCCTTTAAAAAGTCGTGCCCTTTAGCCGTTACTTTTAGTACTCCAATATGGTCGATATCCTTAGCTAATAAACCCCACAACATGGTTTGGCGAATTACAGACCGCCAAAAATCTTCGGTTTCGGTATCGCCTTTGCCAAATACATCCAGTTGGGAGTGCTTGTAGCTTTCTACGTATTCCGATTTTGTGCCTTTAATTACATCTACCAGGTGCAACATGCCAAATCGTTCTTCGGTAGCCAGGGCTGTTTGCAGCACCAGTTGTATGCAGTCTTTGCCTTCGTAGGTTTCGGTTGGGTGTAAGCAGTTATCGCATTTGTTACATTCTTCTTTGGTAAATTCCTCGCCAAAATAATGTAATAATTGTACCCTGCGGCATACAGCCGATTCGGCAAAGGAGGTCATTTCTTGTAATAGGAGCCTGGCGTTATCCCGCTCTTGTACCGGCTTATCTTTATTAAACTTATCCAGCTTGGTAATGTCGTTATGGCTAAAAAACATTAAGCACTTGCTTTCGATGCCATCGCGACCTGCCCGGCCGGTTTCCTGGTAATAACCTTCCAGCGATTTGGGTACATCGTAGTGAACTACAAATCGAACATCGGGTTTATCAATGCCCATACCAAAGGCTATGGTAGCTACAATTACATCAATATCTTCTTTTAAAAAGCCATCCTGGTTGTTCATGCGCACATTGCTTTCCAGGCCGGCATGGTAAGGAGCCGCATTTATATCGTTTACTTTTAAAAATTCGGCTATTTCTTCCACTTTCTTTCGGCTTAGGCAATACACAATCCCCGATTTTCCTCTTTGTTCTTTTACAAACCTGATAAGCTGTTTTTTAATATCTTGTTTAGGGCGTATTTCGTAGTAGAGGTTGGTGCGGTTAAACGAAGATTTAAACAGCTTAGCCTCTTCCATGTTTAAGTTCTTTTGTATATCGAGTTGCACCTTAGGGGTGGCTGTGGCTGTAAGCGCAATAATGGGATGGTTGCCTAATTGTTGCACAATGGTTTTTATGCGCCTGTATTCTGGCCTGAAATCGTGGCCCCATTCCGAAATACAGTGTGCTTCGTCAACGGCTATAAACGAAATATTGGCTTGCAACAAAAACTCTACGGTTTCCTCTTTGGTAAGCGATTCGGGTGCTACGTACAGCAGTTTAACCTTTTGCTCAATGGTCTCTTTTTTTACCTTTTTTGCCTCTGTTTTAGATAAGGTAGAGTTTAAAAATCGCGCATTAATTCCTAACGCTTGTAGCTGATCTACCTGGTTTTTCATTAAGGCAATTAAGGGCGAAATAACAATGGCTGTACCTGGTAGCACCACAGCCGGTAATTGGTAGCATAACGACTTGCCTGCTCCGGTAGGCATTATTACAAAGGTGTCGTTTCCTTCGAGTAAATTTTTTATAATAGGTTCCTGGGTGCCTCTAAACCCATTAAAGCCAAATACTTGTTTTAATACATCTTTGGTTTTATGCTCTAATTCCTCAATCATCTATGGTTTTCTTTACACTTACATTAGAACTACAAGCAACACCTGGTAAACGTTAAATGCGCATTGGTGTTTTCTGCCAATATGAAGATACGCATTTTTTGAGAAAACAACGGTTTTTTAACAATAACTTCGTACATATATGGGTGTAAATTCATATTTATTTTTCAAATTTGACAAAAAAAGCAGTCTTAACTTAATTTTTAGTGAAAGAAGCACATTGATTGAATGAATAAAGATACATACT
>JALWRJ010000566.1 GCA_026994125.1 Cyclobacteriaceae bacterium
CAACGAGTAAAAGAAAAATTTATTGAAGGTGGATGGGAATTTATGGGTGCCGTTCTTTTATGTTTAATCTTAGGATTAGCCATTGCCATTGAACGTATTATTACCCTTAACCTGGCCACTACTAACACCGATAAACTATTGGCTAAAGTAGAAAAAGCCCTTACCGACGGTGGGGTAGAGGCTGCGAAAGAAGTAACCAAATCTACCAAAGGCCCTGTGGCTTCTATTTTTACCCAAGGTTTAATGCGTATGGACGAAGGTGTTGAAATGGTAGAAAAATCTATTATTTCGTATGGTTCGGTTGAAATGGGCCGTTTAGAAAAAGGACTTGTTTGGGTATCTTTATTTATCTCATTGGCTCCTATGTTGGGTTTCATGGGTACAGTAATTGGTATGATCGAAGCCTTCGATGCCATCCAGGCAGCCGGTGATATTTCGCCTACCGTAGTAGCAGGGGGTATTAAAGTAGCCCTTTTAACAACCGTTGCCGGTCTTATTGTAGGGGTTATCCTTCAGGTATTTTACAACTATTTGGTGTCTAAAATCGATTCATTGGTTAACACCATGGAAGATGCCTCGATCTCATTTGTAGATTTATTGGTACACTACAATCAAACCAAATAATTAGTTTAGACGTATAATTATTATGGAAGGATTTATAGCACAATATGGGTTAATACTTAGTTATATACTTACTGTTTTAGGAGTAGTATTAGCTATTGTGTTCCCATTAATAGCCTCGTTTGATGAACCTAAAAAATTAGTGAAGTCGCTAATTGGGTTGGGTATACTAGTTGTGATTTTCGGAATTGGATATGCGATATCGGGCTCCGAAGTTACCTCAAAGTATATTGAAGCAGGAGTAACTACCGAAGGCCTTTCTAAAATGTTGGGCGGTATGTTAACCATGGTGTATATTTTAATGGGAATTGCCGTAGCCGGTATAGCCTATACAGAGTTTAACAAAGCAATTAAATAATAATGGCAAGAAAAAAAAGAGCAGCGGCCGAAATTAATTCGAGTTCAATGGCAGATATTGCCTTCTTGTTGCTTGTTTTCTTTTTGGTAACTACTACCATTGCCAACGATAAAGGGTTAACACTTAAGTTGCCCCCTAATCCGGATGATATAGAAGATGTAGATGTAAAAATGTCCGAACGTAACATTTTTAAAATCTTAATCAACTCTTCGGATAAGTTATTGGTTGAGAATGAGCCCGTTACAGATGTAAAAGAGATTCGTGAAATGATTAAGGCACATGTGCTTAATAATGGAAGAGATCCTAATTTATCTGAAAAACCGGAAAAAGCAGTAGTTTCATTAAAAGCAAACCGTGGTACCAGTTACGAAATGTTTATAGCGGTGTACAACGAAGCACAAGGTGCATACTATGATATTTATGCCGAGCGTGCCGGAGTTTCGAATGCCAAATGGCGAGAAATTTCCTCGGATTTAAGCAACCCCGATAATAAGGAAATTTATACGAAAGCACGGGAAGGTATTCCTATGGCAATTTCGATTGCAGAACCTAATAAGTAAGATATCAAATGGCAAAATTTAGTAAAAAATCAGATACCAGTCAAGAGATACCCACTTCAGCATTGCCTGATATTATCTTTATGTTATTGTTTTTCTTTATGGTAACTACCGTAATGCGCGAAAACACCATCAACGTAAAGCAGCAAATGCCCGAAGGTACCGAACTCAGGAAACTGCAACGTAAATCGTTGGTAAGTTATTTGTATATGGGCGAACCTAAAAACACCTCCTTATATGGCGATGAACCAAAAATACAAGCCAATGATGTGTTTTTAGACATAAAAGATATTATCTTGTGGGTTTCCAAAGAAAAAGATAAGTTATCTGAAAACGAACGCGACCAGATTACCATTGCTTTTAAAGCCGACAAGGAAGTTAAAATGGGGCTTATTTCGGATGTGCAAATGAAGCTTCGAAAAGCCAATGCCCTAAAAGTAATGTACTCTGTTCGTCAGCGAACTGACAACATGTAAAGCAAATAGTTTTTTATAGTTCAAAGGTCTTCCTATTTTAGGGAGACCTTTTTTTATGGCGTAGGATTATTGCATATTTGAGTACATGAAAAACGACAAAAAAGTTATATGGGCCTGGAGTATGTACGATTGGGCCAACTCGGTTTATTCATTGGTTATTATTTCGTCTATATTTCCGGTGTATTACGAAAACGTAACCCGTCAGGCTAATAGCGATGTGGTTTCGTTTTTTGGTTGGAAGTTTATTAACACGGTGCTTTATTCGTATGCACTTTCGGTTTCGTTTTTGGTGGTAGCTGCCATGCTGCCCTTGCTTACCGGCATAGCCGATTATAGTGGTAAGCGCTTATTTTTTATGAAAATGTTTGTGTACCTGGGCAGTTTGGCTTGTATGGGCTTATTTTTCTTTAATGGAACCAATGTAGAACTGGGTATCCTACTGTCCATAGTTGCCAGTATAGCTTTTTCGGGTAGCTTGGTGTTTTATAATTCATATTTACCACAGATTGCCACCGAGGATAAAATGGATGGGGTTAGCGCTAAAGGGTTTTCGTATGGCTACATAGGTAGTGTTATTTTATTGGTAATTAACCTGCTGATGATACAACATCCCCAATGGTTTGGCTTAGCGGCTGGTAGCT
>JALWRJ010000567.1 GCA_026994125.1 Cyclobacteriaceae bacterium
ATATATTTAATAAAACCATCAGGGTTAGTAATTAAAATGCGGGGTTGCAGCGGTATTTTTTTGTTACCGGGTTTAATTTTAAACCCCAGTGAAAAAACGATAACTTCAAGTTCGTCCTGTTTAAAACTCAGGTAAGGTTTGGGGTACTCCTTTAGTTCTCCATTGTCTTGTAAATCAGCTCGCAACAATTTAAACGATTCGATACTAAAATAGGGGTTGCTACCGGGCAAGGGTAACCCTTTATCAAAAATATAAAAATCGGTAAAAGCCAGTTCAATGCCATCGAGTTTAACCTTAACCCGGTAATGGCCGGCTTTCCAGTTTTTACCACTTTCAGAGCCATACAAAATATTGGTCTGAAACAGGGCTGAATTGGCAGGCACTTTAAATGAGTGGTTAAAATTGGCCTCTTCCTTAAAAGTGCTTCGATTTACAATGCTAAACGCTAACGTAGCTTCCCAGTTTTCTTTGTTAAATTTATAATTAAGCAGGTTAACCCAAAACCCCATATAGGTAAGTTCCGAGGTATCAAATACATTGCGAAATCGGTGATAATTGTTGGCAAGGTGTTCGTTGATTGCCGTTAGTTTTACATCAATCAGCGCAAAATTATCTTTTATATTATTATCAAATATTCCCATAATTAAAGGTACTTAAACTTTTGTTTACAAACTACAGTTTGGCAAAATGGCATAGTAGTGCCCAGTTGCCAAGCCTAAAATTTACCTTAATGGGTTAGTTGATTGATGAAGGTATTTTTTACAAGTGCAGCAACAAATATCATAAAATGTTGCTTTTGTACTATGGAAAGTTTACTATTTTTTAAACATTTGCTGTAATTGCTTCCAAAGTTTGGCTTTGAGTGCTTTATCCTGTGCCAGTACATTAAGCGCATCGCTCACCAGCCAGGTTACCTTATTATAATGGGCAGGCAAATAGGGTTCAACAGGTAACCCCAATGCCTGAGGCGTTACCCCAAACACAATGGCTTTCGTAAAATTTAAGCTATTTTGCCATCCGGCAGCGGCCTTACTATGGTTAATAATAGCCACATCCTGCAAGGTACAGCCAATGGCTTTAAGTATATTTAGCAGCAGGGTTTCATCTGAGGCATTTAAAAATTCCTCCTCCGGGTTAGTTACCAGCACCAGTATTCCTTTTTGATTGCCCCCTTTTACCTGCAACGTTTCTTTGTTCTTTACCTCAAGCAATGATTGCTCATTATCATTTTCAACCTTCTGATTTACAGATTGTTGAGCATTTATCTCTTCCGTCTCAGGTGTTTTCGGGTTCACAAGGAACAATTCCTCATCAAAAAGCATTTTTATTCCAGCCTCAGTAACCTCTTCCATATTAAGCATTGTCAAGGTAATCTTTTAACTCTTTGGCATCCTTCACTTTCATTCGTTTGGCCAACACCAGCCTTAACTGCCTTCTTCGCAGAGCACCTGCATACAATTCTTTCTCAAAATCGGTTTCGGGAACCACTTCAGGTACTTCTATGGGATGGCCTCCCTGATCCACCGCAACAAAGGTAAAAAAAGCATGGTTGCTGGCTTCTGCTTTTTTACCAAAAGGAATTTTTTCTGGAGTGGCCTTTATGTAAATCTCCATAGAGGAGTTAAAGGCTCGAGTTACATGCGATTCAAAGGTAACCACCGAACCCAACGGAATGGCCTTGCCAAACGAAATATTATCTACCGAAGCAGTAACCACCGTACGGTTAGAGTGTTTTTGAGCTGCAATAGCCGCACAAATATCCATCCAGTGCATCAGGCGCCCGCCCATTAAATTATCTAACGTATTGGTATCGTTAGGTAATACCATTTCAGTCATTATTACTTTTGATTCGCTTACCGGTTTTTTCTTTGCCATAGTTTTATTTTTTCCAGCCTTGTTTACCCAGCAAAGGTACAAAGCTAAAGTTATCAAATTCTTTGGTTTGGTAATCGTTTTTATTGAGGCGGGTAATGCATAACATTTTTTGTACTTGACTATCGCCTACCGGAATAACCAGCCTCCCGCCCACTTTTAATTGTTCTTTTAAAGCCTGAGGCACCACAGGGGCACCGGCTGTTACAATGATACCATCGAAAGGCGCATGCAAAGGCCAACCCAAGGAGCCATCGCCATGCTTAAAAATTGGCTGATAGCCCATTTTAGGTAACCTCTTGCGGGTTTTATCGTATAAAGCGCGGTTGTACTCCATGGTAAAAAGTTGTACCCCCATTTCGACCAAAACACATGCCTGGTAGCCCGACCCCGTACCTATTTCCAACACCTTGCTTCCCGGTTTGGGGGCAAGTAATTCGGTTTGAAATGCCACCGTATAAGGTTGCGAAATGGTTTGCCCTTCGCCTATGGGAAAAGCTTTGTCCTCATAGGCGTGTTCAATAAAGGCATTATCCAAAAAAAAATGACGAGGGATTTTTTCAATGGCTGCTATTACTCCCGGATGCACTATTCCTTTTTGCTTTAGTATAGCTACCAGTTTTCTTCGTAACCCCTTTGCCTTATAGCTGTCTTCCATGGTTTAAATTAATATGTGCGAAGATAAAACAACCCTGCAAATGGTAAGGATTATTTGGTAACTTTGGCAAAAAAAAGAAAATGTTTACCGGAATAATAGAAGCCACGGGCACCATAACCACCATTGAAACTGAAGGGCAGAATGTCCATTTTTGGGTTCGCTCGAGCCTAACCCCGGAATTGCAGATAGACCAAAGTGTGGCACATAATGGGGTATGCCTTACAGTAGTTGATTTAAACAACGATTTGTATAAAGTAACTGCCATTGATGAAACCTTACAAAAAACTAACCTGAGCGATTTAAAACCGGGCGATGAAGTAAACTTGGAACGAAGTATGCCCTCGCACGGGCGATTTGATGGCCACATAGTGCAAGGGCATGTTGACCAGGTAGCCATTTGCGAGCAGGTAACTTCGCAAGAAGGTAGTTTTGTGTTTACTTTTAAGGTACCCGGTGGCACTAAGCTAATGGTAGAAAAAGGCTCAATTTGTATAAATGGTATTAGCCTAACCAGCTTTAACGTAACCAACACAGGGTTTAAAGTAGCCATTATACCGTACACCTACGAACACACCAATATTAGCCATATTACAAAAGGTAGCCGGGTTAACCTGGAGTTTGATATTTTAGGAAAATACGTGCAAAAAATGATGCAACAACGAATGTAATCCTTTTTAAAAAAAACTGTTTTTTTTGTGTGTGTAAGCTATTAATTCGTTTAATTTGGTAAATTATTAACCAGAACTATGGATTCTATTAAAAAAATACTAAAAAACTACTACCTGATGGTGGGGCTTTTTTTTGTGGTTTGGATTACTTTTTTTGATAGCAATGATTTATACAGCCAATACAAATTGGCCTCGAAATTACGAAATCTAAAGGCCGATAAAATTTACTACACTCAAAAAATTGAAGAGGTAAAGGCTGATAGGGAAGAACTATTGAGTAACCCTGAATTGCTCGAAAAATTTGCACGCGAAAAATACCTCATGAAAAAACCTTCGGAGGATGTCTATATTGTAGTCCCCTCTGTAAACGATTAAATTAGTCTAGCTAAAAAAGCCATGAAAAAAATAATTTTAGTATGTAGTATTATTCTTTTAAGTGTTTCTAGTTTGTTAGCTCAAAAGGGCGATTTCGCCCCTGACAACCAAAGTAATTTTATGGACAGGGTTTATTTTGGAGGTGGCATGGGGCTTTCAGGAGGCTCGTGGGGTACTTCGGTGAGTGTGTCGCCCATAGTGGGATATATGGTATCCAGCCGGGTTTCGGTTGGAGTGGGCGCTACCTACCAGTATTACAAATACAAAGATGCCTTTTATGATTATTCTGACAACCGCTATGGAGGCAGTTTATTTGCACGGGTAAACCTGATAAGGCAAGTATTTGGCTATGCCGAATACTCGTTTTTAAACTATTCAATTAATGGCGATACCAACAATCGGGCAACTGTTTACAGGCTACCGGTAGGGCTAGGATTTTCGCAAAACATTGGGCCTCGCTCTTCCTTTAATATGGTGGCGGCTTACGATATGCTATACCAAAACAACGGCCCCTACGCATCGCCCTGGGTATTTACTTTTTTCTTTTCTATCTAAAAAGCCTAAAACCTTAAATCAAACTTCTTAGCTACCTCTTTTAAATCTTCCACTACTTTGGGGTTAAGTGGAATGCCATGCTGTTTTCGCTCAGCCTCAGATTGTCGTTCAGGGTCGCCCGGAATAAGCACATTGGGCATACCCTCGGTACTTTTAGCACTACGGAAGCGCTCAATCCAGGTATCCATATTTTCCTTAAACTCATTAGCCGGCCTAAAGCCGTCAATGCGCATAGCACCTAAAAAATGACCAATGCCTTCGCCTACCGGATTTTCGGGCATGGGCAAAAAGCTTACAAACGGAGGCACCCAGGGGCCATAATTAGCACCCGAAAACACACCCGAGAAAATATCTACAATAGAACCCAAACAAAACCCTTTATGGCTACCATGGTCACGGTCGCCTCCTAAGGGAAGCAACGCCCCGCCCGATTTTAGCTCGTGCGGGTCGGTAGAACTATGGCCGTCTTTGTCTTGAATCCAGCCGGTAGGAGCCTGTTCGCTTTTACGTTGTAGAATTTCCAGCTTACCATTGGCGGCTGTGGTGGTAGCAAAATCGGCCACAAAAGCCGGTTGATTATTGGCCGGTATAGCTACCGCAATGGGGTTAGTACCCAACATGCGCTCAGTTGAAAAAGTAGGCGAAACCAAGGGGCTGGCATTCGTCATTGATAGGCCAATCATATCGTGTTCCAATGCCATCATTGCATGGTAGCCTGCAATACCGTAGTGGTTAGAGTTTTTAATGGAAATCCAACCCGAACCCACCTGTTGAGCTTTTTCGATAACTATGTCCATTGCCTTAGGTGCTACTACCAACCCAAGCCCCGCATCGCCATCTACCACACCGGTACTGGGGGTTTCGTGTACCAGCCGTACCTTTGGCGTAGGGTTGATGCGGCCTGCTTCCCAAAGCCGCACATAGCCAATAAGCCGTGCCACCCCATGCGAATCAATCCCCCTCAAATCGGCCGAAACCAACACCCGGGTGGCCAACGCAGCATCGGAGCTACTGCACCCCATCTTTAAAAACACCTCATGCGTAAAATCACTTACCTTTTTAAACGAATACATAGTACATAAATTTGGGCAAAAATAAGAAACTAAATTACTCTTGCTACTTTATCCTAAATCTTTATTTGGGGCTTGCTGAAAAACACATATTTTTTAAAATACAATGGATTATAACAGTTGTTTTTTATAAAAATGGAAGCGTTTTGCTCCATTTAGTTGTAAAAAACTGCATTAATTCAGCTCAAAATTCAATAGACTAATCATTAATATTTTACATTCTTGTACTTTGTGCTTCCTTGGTGCCTTTCTGTCTTAGTGGAATTACTAATCCGTTAAGATACTACCAAAATTTAACGTGTTGTTGGTCTGTGGCACATTATCGCGGCTGGCGGCATTGTAGTATGCGTATATAACTTCGCCTTGTGGCTTTGTAGCCATGCCCCCAGCCTTTTTTTTAGCAAGCCCATTTGGCCAATTTAGTTACCTTTTTAACTTACCATGTTAATTAAATGATATGGGTATTTAAGCCGTGTATTTTTATCTATATTTGGGCTACTAAATAAGGAGTTTATGAGCTACCCCACTAAAAAAGATAAGTTAAAAAAATTACAAGAGTTAAACAAACAGGCCGAACAAGGCGGTGGAGCAAAAAGAATTGAAAGCCAGCACGCTAAAGGTAAACTAACCGCTCGCGAGCGCATTAGTTTATTGCTAGACGATGGCAGTTTTGAAGAACTCGGAAAATTTGTAACACACCGAAGTACTGCCTTTGGCCTGGACAAACAAATATTTTTAGGAGATGGCGTTGTTACCGGTTATGGTAAAATTGAGGGGCGCCTGGTGTATGTATTTTCGCAAGATTTTACGGTATTTGGTGGATCGCTCTCGGAAGCCTATGCCGAAAAAATTGTGCGAATCATGGACTTAGCCATGAAAAACGGAGCCCCTGTAATTGGGTTGAACGATTCGGGTGGCGCACGCATTCAGGAAGGAGTGGTATCGCTAGCCGGCTATGCCGATATTTTTTATCGCAACACTCGCGCCTCGGGGGTTATCCCTCAAATTTCGGCCATTATGGGCCCTTGTGCCGGAGGTGCCGTGTATTCGCCTGCCATTACCGATTTTACGCTTATGGTAGAAAATACTTCGTACATGTTTGTAACAGGGCCCAATGTGGTAAAAACCGTTACGCAAGAAGATGTTACTGCCGAGGAATTAGGTGGTGCAAGTACTCATAGCACCAAAAGCGGAGTAACCCATTTTGCATGTGCTAACGAGGTGGAAGCCATAAATTACATTAAAAAACTTTTAAGCTATATACCCCAAAACTGCGAAGAGGAAGCCCCTGCCCTGCCCTACAAACCTGGTGATGAACTACGGCCCGTTTTAAACGATATTGTACCCGATAACCCCAACCAGCCTTACGATATGCGAGAGGTAATCGAAGGGATTGTAGATTCGGAAAGCTTTTTTGAAGTACATAAAAACTTTGCCGAAAGCATTGTAGTTGGATTTGCCAGGCTGGCTGGCCGTAGTATTGGTATTGTAGCCAACCAGCCCCAAGCCTTTGCCGGTGTATTGGGCAATAACAGCAGCAAAAAAGGCGCTCGTTTTGTTCGGTTTTGCGATAGCTTTAACATCCCGTTACTGGTATTGGAAGATGTACCGGGCTTTTTACCGGGTACCGACCAGGAGTGGAATGGTATCATTGTAAATGGTGCCAAATTGCTATACGCTTTTAGCGAAGCCACAGTGCCTCGCATCACCGTAATTACCCGAAAAGCTTACGGTGGTGCTTACGATGTAATGAACTCTAAACATATTGGTGCCGATATGAATTACGCCTGGCCCACAGCCGAAGTAGCCGTAATGGGGGCCAAAGGTGCCGCAGAAATAATTTTTAAAAAAGAAATTGCCATGGCAGACAACCCCGAAGCTAAACTGAAAGAAAAAGTAGATGAATATAGCGAGCGCTTTGCCAATCCCTATTCGGCAGCCGAGCGTGGGTATGTAGATGAAGTAATTTTACCACAAGACACACGTAAAAAATTAATAACCGCTTTCGACATGCTAGAAAACAAAGTAGATACCCTGCCCAAAAAAAAGCATGGCAATATACCTTTGTGATTATTTTTTAATTAAATACCATTTCAATAACCAATTACTCAATTACACCCTATGAAAAAGAACGAGAAATTTTTATACGAATACCTTAATAACGCATCCCCCACAGGCTTTGAAACCTCCGGGCAAAAAATTTGGCTCGACTACATAACCCCCTACATTGATGAATACATTTCGGATACGTACGGTTCGGTGGTGGGCGTAATAAACCCCAAAGCCGACTATAAAGTAGTTATAGAAGCCCATGCCGATGAAATTTCATGGTTCGTTAATTATATTAATGAAAACGGGTACATTTATGTAGTGCGCAACGGAGGTTCCGATCACCAAATAGCTCCTTCGATGCGGGTAAATGTGCATACCAAATATGGGCCGGTAAAAGGGGTGTTTGGCTGGCCGGCCATACACGTACGCCATGGCGAAAAAGAGGCTAATCCTACCTTAAAAAATATTTTTGTAGATGTGGGTTGTAGTTCTAAAGAAGAGGTGGAAGAACTGGGCATTCATGTAGGTTCGGTAATTACGTTTGAAGACGAACTAATGGAACTTAATGGCAAGTTTTATACCGGCCGTGCCTTAGATAACCGCATGGGTGGGTATGTAATAGCCGAAGTAGCCCGCATGCTACACGAAAAAAAGAAAAAACTCCCATTTGGGCTGTACATTGTAAATGCCGTGCAAGAAGAAATTGGTTTGCGGGGGGCGCAAATGATAGCCGAACGCATACAACCCGATGTGGCTATTGTTACCGATGTAACCCACGATACCGCCTCGCCCATGTATAGTAAAATAAAAAGCGGAGATGTGCAATGTGGTAAAGGCCCTGTAATTAGCTATGGACCAGCCGTACAAAACAACGTACGCGACATGATTATTGAAGTAGCAAAAAAGAAAAAAATTGACTTTCAACGGTTATCTGCTTCACGCTCTACCGGCACCGATACCGATGCGTTTGCCTATTCTAATGCAGGCGTAGCTTCGGCCCTTATTTCGTTTCCGCTAAAATATATGCACACCACCGTAGAAACCGTGCATAAACAAGATGTAGAAAACACCATTAAACTTATTTACGAAGTACTAATCCAAATGAAATCCGGTCACGATTTTAGGTATATTAAGTAGCAGTAAACCGCTTTATTTATTATGAAAGGATGTTAACCCGGCAAATTTATCCGGGTTTTCCGGGTTAACTAAAAAATGAATCAACAAAGGCAGTTTTGTTAAACACTTGCAGATCGTTTATGCCCTCGCCTACGCCAATGTATTTAACCGGAATTTTAAAGGTATCGGAAATACCAATAACTACCCCGCCTTTGGCTGTACCATCCAGCTTGGTAATGGTAAGGGAGGTAACATCGGTAGCTTTGGTAAACTCCGTAGCCTGATTTAGGGCATTTTGGCCCGTGCTTCCATCCAATACCAACATTACTTCGTGTGGAGCATCGGGTACAAATTTTTGTATAACCCGTTTTATTTTACTCAGTTCATTCATCAAGTTTACTTTGGTGTGTAAGCGACCGGCTGTATCAATTATTACCACATCGGCCTGTTGTTCTACGGCCTGCTTTACGGTATCATAAGCTACCGAAGCGGGGTCGGTGTTCATCCCATGCGATACTACGGGAACGCCTACACGCTCGCCCCATAGTTTTAGCTGGTCAACAGCGGCTGCCCTAAAAGTATCGGCTGCGCCTAGCACCACTTTTTTACCTTTGCCTTTAAATTGGGCAGCCAATTTACCAATAGTAGTAGTTTTGCCTACCCCGTTTACACCTACCACCAACAACACATACGGCTGAATACCCTCGGGTAATTCAAAATCGGCTATGTCTTCGCTATTATTTTCGGCTAGTAAACCGGCAATTTCTTCGCGTAATATCAAATTAAGTTCTTCAACACCCAAGTATTTATCCCGGGCTACACGTTCTTCTATCCGCTCAATAATTTTTAAAGTGGTATTTACCCCAACATCCGAAGTTATCAATACTTCCTCCAGGTTATCCAACACCTCAACATCTACAGTAGATTTACCGGCAACTGCCTTACCCAGTTTGGAGAAAAAACTTGTTTTTGATTTTTCGAGCCCTTTATCTAACGACTCCTTTTTTTCTTTAGAAAACAGACCACCAAATAAGGCCATAGCGTTGTAGTTTAAGATGAGGATACAAAAAAAGTCCTCAACGAGGACTTTTAAAAATATTACTATGTTTTTAAATGCCTAGTTAGCAAGAAATTCCTTTACCTTATCTACAGGTACAATTTCTTCTTTAAAGGTATAGGCTCCCGTTTTAGGCGATTTTACTGCCTTAATTACTTTGGAGAAGTTTTTACCTTCTTTTTTCTGTAAAGTTGCTACTACTTTCTTAGCCATAATTATTTAATTTCTTTGTGAACAGTATAACGTTTAAGAATTGGGTTGTACTTTTTCAACTCTAAACGTTCGGTCGTATTTTTTCTGTTTTTGGTAGTGATGTACCGTGAAGTGCCGGGCATGCCCGATTCTTTATGCTCGGTGCATTCTAAAATAACTTGTACCCTGTTTCCTTTCTTAGCCATGATGCTACTAGTTTATAATTTGCTGGTTCTTAAACCAATACATTTCCATTTTTACGTGCTTCTTTTAAAACAGCCGTAATTCCTTTTTTATTAATTGTTCGTATTGCCGAAGTAGAAACCTTTAACGTTATCCACTTATCTTCTTCAGGGATATAAAACCGCTTGGTTTGAAGATTTGGGTAAAATTTTCGCTTGGTTTTATTATTGGCATGAGAAACATTGTTTCCTACTTGTGGCCGCTTTCCTGTAATTTCACAAACTCGTGACATGGTCTTCCTTTTTACGCTTATTCAAAATTTCGGAGTGCAAATATCGGCAATTCTAATTTAAACACAAATTATAGCGCATTATTTTCTAAAATTATAAGGGCAGTGCCTACAACCGTTTTTGCAGCAATATCCCCGCTTTAAATGATAGGCACGCGTAAACACCAATAGCCCTTTATCCGTTAAATAATAGTCGCGCCCCTGCACTAATTTTTCTTTTGGTTTTACCATAAAATAAGCCCGGTAGTTGATTATTTTTGCAGGGCACAAAAATACACAATTATGACAGAGGAACTCACAAAAAGCCAAGCAGCTATTGCACTGGAAGACCAATATGGAGCACATAATTATCACCCCCTACCGGTTGTACTATCGAAAGGCGAAGGTGTA
>JALWRJ010000568.1 GCA_026994125.1 Cyclobacteriaceae bacterium
GTTGGCATTTATTGTGCTATGGGTAGCCAGTAGCGAGCTTATTCACTGGTTAGATATGGCCCAGGTAGAAGGTACCTATAAATTAGGACTAAGTATTTTATGGGGAGTTTATGCCTTGGTGCTGGTGGCTCTTGGTATTTATAAGCGCTATAAATACCTGCGGCTGGGGGCTATTATTTTGTTTGGTATTACCTTGGCTAAGCTATTTGTTTACGATATGGCTAAACTATCTACCCTTTCAAAAACCATTGTTTTTGTAATTTTAGGTATATTGCTGCTTATCGTTTCGTTTTTATACAATAAATTTAAACACCGTATTTTAGATGACCAACCTGCAAAGCCATTTGGTAATGAAGAGTAAATTTTTAGTTGTAATAGCCGGCCTGTTCATCTCAACCCATGTGGTGGCTCAACTACCAAAATTTGAGTATAGCAGACAAATTAGCGGAGTAAACGAACCCTGGCATAGCCTGCGTATTCCAGATGATATGTATGCACATATTAACCGTAATTTTTCGGATATTCGAATTGCAGGCCTTATGGCAAATGGCGATACCGTGGAAGTTCCTTACCTTGTAAAAGAGAGGCTCGACAGGCAATCGAAAAAGGAATTGGATGTGGAAATCACCAACCGCTACAAAAAACCAAATTTTTACTACTACGAGTTTAGAGCAAAAAGCAATGAGCCGGTAAACCAAGTAGTACTAGACGTTGTTAGCACGAATTTT
Organism: Cyclobacteriaceae bacterium; assembly: GCA_026994125.1. GTDB lineage: Bacteria > Bacteroidota > Bacteroidia > Cytophagales > Cyclobacteriaceae > JAKISE01. The sequence goes on from JALWRJ010000568.1 coordinate 729, forward strand.
AACTGGCTTATTACCCTGGAAGGCAGTAGCGATAAAAAACGTTGGCATACCATCATAAAGGAGCATCGAATTATTGGCATAGAAGAGCATGGTTTTTCGTATAAGTATGCAAAATTGAGTTTCGATACGGTTCGTTATACGTATTTTAGAGTAAAAATACCGGCTTTTATTACCCCTCGCTTAAATGGTATAAAATTATACCACATGGTAAAAGAAAAGGGCAAGCGCAACCATCCTGTTATTGATTCGCTGCATATTGAAAACCGGAAGGAAAAGCAGGAAACCATTATTGACGTTCGCCTAAAAGAAGCAGTTCCACTAGCCTACCTTAGGGTACAGGTATTGGATAGCATAGATTTTTATCGGCCTATAGAAATACGCTATGCGCTAGATAGTTTTAGACGCGACAGCGTTTGGCATTATAAATATCGCAGCTTGTACACAGGCACGCTGTCATCGTTAGATACTACAGGTTTTAGATTCCCAAACCGGGTGGTTAAATACCTTCATCTTAACATCAGGCATTATGATAATGCCCCCCTTAGTATAAAAGGGATTGCTTTGCATGGTTTTCATTACGATTTGGTGGCCAGGTTTGATAAGCCTGCAAACTATTATTTGTACTATGGTAATCCAAAAGCTCGGATGCCCAGTTACGATATTGGTAGATTTACGGCCAGTATTCCCAAGTCGCCACCTTTGGTAAAATTAGCACCCCCTGTAAAAATTACCTCGCAAGAAACGGATACAGAAACGCTACGAATAGCTAATTATTGGCTATGGGCCATTATGCTGGTGGCCATAGGGGTACTTGGATGGTTTTCGTTTAACATGTTAAAAAATGAATAGTAAAGGCGTAAAATATAGCTTAGGATGTACATGGCTTATTTTCCTTTGTGCTTCAAACCTGGTTATGGGGCAAGGGAGTATTAGTACCGATAGGCCAACCATCTCTACCAGTTCGTTTACTATTTCTAAAAACACCTTTCAGTTTGAACAGGGCTTTGCCTTTTGGAACGATACAACCCTGCTCGATGGATTGTTTCGTGTAGCTGTATCCGAAAGGGCTGAAATTAGGTTGTTTACCGGCTATGGTGTCAATTCTACTTTTATGGGTGCCAAAGTAAATTTGTGGAAACAGGATGGCTTTAAACCAGGCATTTCGTTACAAGCCTCCTTAGGAAATAATTTCACATTGGTAAATTACCGGGTATCCTGGTCGCAAAAGATAACCGAAAAGCTGGGTTCTACTTTTAATGTAGGCAAAGCTAACGATTACTATACCGTTTTGGCGCTAGGCTACTCCTTAAGCCATAAATTAGGTATTTTTATTGAAGGATATTACGAAAATGCCTTCCAGCAATTTAATGCAGGTGCTACTTATGTAATAGGTACCGAAACGCAACTGGATGTAACAGGAGGCCTGCTTACTACCAATCAATATTTTGTAGCCCTGGGGGTATCCAGACGGTTTTTATATAAAAACAAAGAAAAGTAACTTAACAAATGCAAAAGGTTTTAATTGGTTTTGTAGTGATTTTGCTGGCATTGTTAGCCTGGACAACCTACGATTTTTATACGCATAATAAGGAAATACGTGAAAAAGGCACAGAATTTAGTAAATCGCTATGTCACCAGCTTTTAAACAGGTTCGATTCGCTGGCCGAAATAGAGCACCAATATTTAAATAAATTGGTGGATACACTAAACAGGCAGCCTATGACAGCCAATGAGGTAATTAATTTTGTAGAACGTAATGCCTGGCACAACCCTAATTTAATGGGAATAACAGTGGCCTATTTGCCTTATAAATTTAAGGATGATACAAAGCTGTTTGCTCCTTTTTACGATGCCAAAACCAAAACTCTAATGGATGTGGGTGCCATTTATGATTATACAAAGCCG
>JALWRJ010000569.1 GCA_026994125.1 Cyclobacteriaceae bacterium
TTGGATTTTATAAATAAAAAACTGAAAACATTGCAGAACTTGCAAGTTTAAATAATCTACTGTTTTTAGAATTTCCATTATGATAAAAAATCTACAAACCTCCGTTGTTGCACTATTGTTCTTTCTCGTTTTAGCTCCATCTGCGGCTCAAAGTCAGGTACCAAGATGGGATAATTATAATATGAATGTAACAGGTATTTATAATAATAGAGTCTATGATTTTGCCTTAGATAGCCAGGGAGAAATAAGATTGCTCTCCCGTGGTTTTATCCACTTAGATCAAACCAATAACCACTTTTCGGGCATCGACCGCGACTTATCGATGGATTATATTGAAACTGGCAAATACGATACTACCTGGCTTGTACTAAAACGTACCGCACCAGAAAGTGATGGGAATGGTGGTACCAAATATTATTTTATGCAAGGGTATAAAAACGGCCAATTTGTAAAATATTACAAAAGTGATTTTGGCTCTTTTTTTAACGATATAAATTCTTATAATGATGACATAACTGTCTTTTATATTGACCCGGATGGTAACAAATGGTTTGGCTTTAGAAATGGAGAGATAGGTAAAATTGATTTACAAAATAATTACACTCATTTTACCAACTCAGTTACCACTGGAGAAGTAATAGATATACGTGTTAGCCCGGTAGATGGTGTGCTTTATGCATCTATGGATAATAGTGTATATAAATATGAAGACGACAAATGGACCAATATAACGGAAGGCTGGGGGCTGGGAACGGGTGTATTATCGATACTGCCCAAAACCGATGGCTCCATCTTAATGGCTACGTTTACCGGCCTTTATAAACTAGATAATAATGTGGTAACCAATTATAATACAAGCAATTCAACCATTCCTACCAATCGAATTGTTGATATTCAACAAAAAGGCAATTTAGTGCTTATGACCTGCCTGGCTGCTGACGGTACCGATTATGTAATAGATGAAGACTTTAACCTGCTTTACCAGGGGAAAACAACTGCTTCGGCATCTTCTTACTCGCGCCCTAAGCTACTAATTGAAAACGAAAGCCCTCTAAAATTTTGGGTGGGTACCTTTGCAGATGGATTAGCAAAATACCAGAATGGCACCACGTATTTTTATAATAACCTAACCATTGGTTTACCCATTACAACACAGGCTCGCTATGTAGAAAAAACTACATTTGTTGGAGATAATACCTATGTATGCGCTAGAAAAGGACTAACCATTAAAAAAGACAGCCTCTTTCAAGGGTTGAGCCCTGTGTATTCAACCCCTCCGGTGCCGCTACCCCTGGAAACTTATTTGGATGTAGCATACGATAGTGGCAATTTTGTTTATTTAGCTACTTATGGCGGGCTCGCACAACTTAATGTGGCTACTAATGAAGTAGCAAATACATACACCACCCCCAATTCTTCTATTTTTTACAAAGTATTCCCTTTAAAGAAGGATAGTGTATTGGCCGTTTCGTATGGTGAGTTTATGGTGATGGCAGGTGATGGCAGTACTACTGTAATTGATATTCCGGCCGGAATAGCCAAAGGCAATGCCTGGAATGCCTTGGTGCCAGAAATTAATGGCACTTCGGTAGCAGGTTTTTGGTTGGCCACTAATAGTGGTTTTTATTATTATGATTGGAATTCATTTACTGAATATAATAGTTATTATTCAACTGTTAAAAGTCTTACCCAAGGCCCCAATGGTAACCTTTGGCTCGGGTTTAATACTATCGATTTCATTCAAACCTTCGATAAAACTTCTTCGTGGAACGTCATAAATCTACCAGAAATTACACCTGCTTCTTTGGCGAGTGAAGAGATTACAGACTTAAAATTTGATGCCAGGGATACCTTGTGGTTGCTTGCTTCTTATGAGGGCAATTATGGTAATGAACAAAGTAAGCTCTTATCCTATGGCAATGGTTCATTTACCATAATAGGAGGACCATCAACAACCGTTAGTAATAGCCTAACTATTTCGCCAACGGGCGAAAAATTGATTTCGTCAGATGATGGCCTATATATTTATGTAGATGACTCATACAATGGGCTGGATCCTTGCGCAAATGTAAATTGCCCTGAGGGTACGGTTTGTAATAATGGCATTTGCGAGCCCATCGCAGACCCTTGTGATGGAATTTCTTGTGGCTCCAATAAAATTTGCTATGCAGGACAGTGTTTTGATGTGTGTGATGGCAGCATCGAAGATTGCGTTAATTTAGGCTCCAATAAAATTGTGCCTGACGGTGCTTCGGTAACTCTGGATGCCGGTACTGCCTTTGATACCTTTGAGTGGTCAACCGGAGCTACTTCACAATCCATTACCGTTAGCACTTCGGGCGCTTATTGGGTAACCGCCATAAATACCAATGCAGGCATTTTAAGCAGAGATACCGTTGCCGTGTTAATAAAATCCGGAGCCGATGGCTCCTGCCCCTCCGGTTTTGTAAATTCCGATGGGTACTGCGTTCCCGAAAACGACCTGTGTGCCGGGGTAACCTGCGGGCCTAATAAGACCTGCTATTTTGGAAGTTGTTTTGACACGCTCGTTGACTGTGCCCCTGGTGAAACAATGGTAAATGATGTTTGTTTTGATAATATAGGTTGCGCTAATATTAGTTGCCCAGAGGG
>JALWRJ010000570.1 GCA_026994125.1 Cyclobacteriaceae bacterium
GCGAGCCGAAAAATAAATATCCGAAAGGCCAAAACCACCAATCCGGTCTGAGGCAAAATACAGGGTGTCATCGGTTTGGTTAAGCGTAGGGTGCGAATCCCAGCCTTTACTGTTTACGTTTACCCCTAGGTTATGCACATTGCCCCAGTGGCCGTCTTCCAACTTTTCGGCTGCATAAATATCGCAATTCCCAAATCCATCGGGCGATTCGCAGCGGGAAAAATACAACTCCTTGCCATCGTGGCTTAGGGTTCCCGACCCTTCGTTTAAATCGGTATTTATATCGGTTAAGGGTTCGGCTGTTTCCCAGGTAAGGCCATCGCCACGGCTAAAGTACAGGTTTTCTATGTGCTTCCTATCCAATGGGTTGCCGGTAACATCGCGTTTGGTCGTAAAAAGTAACAGGCGGTCGTCATGGCTTAAAGCCGGAGCGTAGTCGGCATAGTCCGAATTAATCCACTTGCCCATATTAAGCAGCACCCCCCGAGGCGGACGTAAGGTATCTACCTGTTTTCGGTACTCCACCAGTTCGTAGTAATAATCGATAGGCACATATTCAATAGCGTTTTGTTGGTTTAACGAATCGTAGGTAAGTTCAATGGTTTTAATATTTATATCATTACGGTAATGATTAAGCGCCAGTTTGTATAAAAATATAGCTTCCTGTTCGTTGCCCATACTTTCGGTGAGCTTGGCCAATCGCCAAATCAGGTAGGTGTTTTTGTAAAAATTCTCAACCCCAAATTTAGAAACGTATTTTTTTAGCACCGGATATAGGCGCTCCCAGTCCTTTTTTTGGTTATACGATTTAATTTTTTTGAACTCTTTTTTATTATAATAATAGGCCGTTTTGTTAATGTTTGGAAACCGAAATAGTTCGTTGCTGCCAAAGTTGTAGGCAGTAGCTACACTGTCTTTTAAAGTAACAGTCATCCGTTTGCGCTTCTGCGCCATGAGCAACTGTGTGCTTAACAGCAATAAAGTAAAAACGGCCAAATTCCGGATTGTTTTCATAGTTACCATAAAATTGCACTAAATCTACATTGTAAGCAATTTAAAAACCAAGTAACTGAATAAATTATCTGCTAACCGGTTAATTTTAGGGTAGCTCTATGCTCCTCATATCTTTGGCATAGGTATTGAAGTATAAGCAGATTAAATTTTTAGGAGGGCATTACAGTTGGGTATATGCCATAATGACATACGCATGAGTTATAAAAACAGGCCATTATTAGACGAATTCTCACTATCAGAGCTCAACCAGGATGATAGCGAAGATTTAATTCAATTGGTATCGGTAGATGAAGAAAAAGAAGACGGTATGGAACTGCCTGATGTACTTTCGATTTTACCTATAAAAAACACCGTATTGTTTCCGGGGGTAGTAATACCTATTACCGTGGGGCGCAAAAAATCTATTAGGCTGGTAAAAAGAGCCTATGAAGGCAACCGCCTGATTGGAGTAATTGCACAAAAAAATACCAAAGAGGAAGACCCCGGGCCAACCGATTTACATAAAGTAGGTACGGTAGCGCGAATCCTGAAAATGCTGGTACTGCCCGATGGCAATACCACCATTATTATACAAGGCAAAAAGCGGTATAAAATTGCCGAAGTGCTAAAAGATACTCCTTTTATAACGGCTCGTATTCAATACCTTACCGATAAAAACGTACTAAAACCCAAAAACAAAGAAGCCATTGCCTTGGTGCAATCGCTTAAAGAAGCGGCTACCCGCATTTTATCGCTCAATCCTGATATTCCACAAGAGGCCCAAATGGCGCTGGATAATATTAGCAACCCTTCGTTTTTAACCCATTTTTTATCTTCGAATTTAAATGCCGATGTACGAGACAAGCAAAAATTGCTGGAGATGAACGATGGCAAAAAGCGGGCTGAGGTGCTGCTTCAATACCTGCTAAAAGAGGTGGAAATGCTTGAGCTAAAGCATGAGATTCATAAAAAAGTGAGCACTGATATAGACCAACAACAGCGCGATTACTACCTGCGCCAACAAATGAAAGTGCTGCAAGATGAATTGGGCTATGATGGCCCCGATCAGGAAATTGAAGAACTGCGTGCCCAAGCCGAAAAGAAAAAATGGCCGGCCGAAGTAAAAAAACATTTTAACAAAGAGCTGGATAAAATTCTACGCATGAACCCGGCTGCAGCCGAGTTTCCAGTGGCTATGAACTACGTGGAACTGCTGCTTGAGCTGCCCTGGCAAACCTACACCACCGATAATTTTGATTTAAAACGTGCCCGAAAAATTTTAGATAAAGACCATTTTGGGCTTGAAAAAGTAAAAGAACGAATAATTGAGTATCTGGCCGTTTTAAAATTAAAAAAAGATATGAAAGGGCCAATTTTATGCTTGTATGGCCCTCCGGGTGTAGGTAAAACTTCGCTGGGGCGTTCTATTGCCAAAGCACTTAACCGTAGCTATGTGCGTATGTCGCTGGGTGGGGTGCACGATGAAGCCGAAATTAGAGGCCATCGAAAAACCTATGTGGGTGCCTTGCCAGGTAAAATTATCCAAAACCTTAAAAAGGCTAAGTCCGGTAACCCTGTTTTTATTTTAGACGAAATAGATAAAGTAAACTCCGATTTCAGGGGCGACCCTTCCTC
>JALWRJ010000571.1 GCA_026994125.1 Cyclobacteriaceae bacterium
TCAAATATCGCAAATTAATTTAAGCTATACTAAAATGAAATCGCCCATCAATGGATTAATTGGTAAAACAGAAGCTAAAATAGGCGAGTTTGTTGGTAAAGATCCTAACCCGGTTATTCTAAATACCGTATCACGTATCGATACCATTCGGGTGCAGTTTTTTTTAAACGAATCGGAATATTTACGCATTGCTAAAGAATACAATGCGGAACTAAAAACTAATAAAGGCAATACAAAGCCTAGTGGTAAAGTAGAGGTGCAACTTATTTTATCGGATGGCGAGTTGTATGCCCACCAGGGTCGGATCGATTTTGTGGGCCGTAATGTAGATGCTTCTACTGGTTCTATTTTGGTACAAGCTAGTTTTCCGAACACCGAACGTTTACTAAGGCCGGGTATGTATGCCAAAGTTAAAATACCTATGGAGGTTATTAACGATGGTCTCTTAATACCTCAGCGTAGTGTAAACGAACTGCAAGGCCAATATTCGGTTTTTGTGGTTACTAAAGAAAACATAACCGAGGCACGCCAAATAAAAATAAAAGATAAAGTAGGCGACTATTATGTGTTGGAAGAAGGATTGAACGAAAGCGACCAGATAGTGTATGAAGGATTACAAAAAGTAAATTCCGGCTTGTTGATTAAGCCCGAAATAGTTGATTTTCAAAGTAAATTTGCAAAGCAAGAATAAATATGGCAAAGCAAGAAGGTAATTTTTTTGTACACCGACCCATTGTGGCCATGGTTATTGCCATAATTATTGTAATCGTAGGAACTATTTCTATGATAGGTTTGCCCATAGAGCAATATCCTAATTTAACTCCGCCCATCGTAGAAGTTCGGGGTACGTACACAGGAGCCAATTCTATAAGTGTTGAAGAATCGGTGGCTACTCCACTTGAGCAGGAAATTAACGGAGTGGACAATATGATTTACATGAAATCAACCAACTCCAACGATGGCACTATGAACATAGAAGTATCCTTTGATGTAGGTACCGACCCCGATATGAATACCGTGCTTACCCAAAACAGGGTATCGGCTGCTTCAGCCAAGCTACCGGCTTCGGTTACCAAGTTTGGGGTAACCACTAAAAAATCGCTGCCAAACGTGTTGATGTTGGTTACCCTTACCTCCGATGGCCGTTACGACCAGGATTTTTTGGGCAATTTTGCCCTCATAAATATTAAAGACCAGCTCGCACGTATTAAAGGTATAGGCAGGGTAGAAGTACTGGGTGCTTCAAATTACTCCATGCGTATTTGGGTAAAACCCGATATTCTCGCCCATATGGGGCTTACCGTGCCAGAAATAATGAATGCCATAAATGAACAAAATGTAATTGTTCCCGGAGGTAAATTTGGGGCAGAGCCTGCTCCGCCCGGTACAGAGTTTACCTATACAGTACGCTTGCCCGATAGGTTTAACTCACCCGAAGCCTTTGGCGAGATTGTAGTACGTACCCAACCCGATGGATCCCAAATTAAATTAAAGGATGTGGCAACCATTAACCTAGGAGTTGAAACCTATAATATGTTTTCGAGGCTAAACGGAAAAACAGGAGCTATCATTGCCTTGTACCAGGCACCGGGTTCTAATGCCGTGGAACTAGCCCAACAAATTAAAGATAACATGAGCGAGTTGTCGAAAAGGTTTCCCGAAGGTATTCGATATGATGTTTCAATGGACACCACCAAAGCCATTGATGCCGGTATTGATGAAATTATTTCTACGTTAATCATAGCCTTGCTACTGGTGGTTTTGGTGGTATTTATTTTTATTCAGGATTGGCGGGCTACCTTAATACCTACTATCGCTATCCCGGTTTCATTAATCGGGGCATTTATCTTTTTCCCGGGGTTAGGGTTTACAATCAACGTATTATCCTTATTGGGGCTGGTGTTGGCCATAGGTATTGTGGTGGATGATGCCATTGTAGTAGTAGAGGCTGTTCAGGTAAATATTGAAAAAGGAATGAACGCCAAAGAGGCCACCATAGCTGCCATGAAAGCGGTAACGGCTCCTGTAATTGCAACCACCTTAGTGTTGGTAGCCGTATTTATACCCGTGGCAGGCATGGCGGGCATTACCGGCATTTTATACCAACAGTTTGCTATTACCATTGTGGTATCAGTTATGGTATCCTCGGTAAACGCTCTTACATTAAGCCCGGCTCTTTGTTCTATACTGCTTAAAAAGCCCGAGCCTTACAAAGGACCATTGGGTTGGTTTTTTGGCAAGTTTAATAAAGGAATGGATCGCTCAACCGATTCGTATATGAGCTTTACCAATATTGTAACCCGTAAAATAAAGCGAGGTGTACTATTTATAGTAATACTTACAGCCGGGGCTGCCATTTTTGGTAAACTGGTTCCTGGTGGCTTTATCCCCGAAGAAGATATGGGCTACTTTTTTGTTAATGTGCAACTTCCCAATGCTGCATCATTGCAGCGTTCCGATGAAGTAACCAAGCAAGTAGAGCAGGTATTATTAGGCTTTGATGAAATAGAATATGTAACTACGGCCACCGGATATAGTATTTTGTCAGGTGCCATGATATCCAATACCGGCTTTTTGTTTGTTTCATTAAACAATTGGGACGAACGCGATTTAACAGCCA
>JALWRJ010000572.1 GCA_026994125.1 Cyclobacteriaceae bacterium
CATTTTTTGCCAATACCATGTTTCATGAAGTAGCCCACGGACTGGGAATTAAAAACACCATTACTAATAAAGGTTCGGTAAGGAAAGCACTTAAAGAGCATTTTTCAGCTCTGGAAGAAGGTAAAGCAGATATTTTAGGGTTGTATATGATTACACAGCTGCTTGAAAAAGGTGAGTTAGAAGGCGAAGCAATGGACTACTACACCACTTTTTTAGCCGGAATCTTTCGTTCGGTTCGATTTGGGGCCTCCAGTGCCCATGGCAAAGCTAATATGGTGCGTTTTAATTATTTTAAGGAGCAACACGCATTTAGTTACAATGCCGAAAAAGGGACTTATACAGTAAACCAGGCTAACTTTAAGCAAGCCATGGATAGCCTTTCGGCCAAAATATTAACCCTGCAAGGCAATGGCGATTACCAGGGTGTAGGCAAATTGTTTGACGAAATGGGGGTTATAAAACCCGAATTGCAGGCCGACCTTAACCGGGTAGCAGCCGCAGGTATTCCTCGTGATATTGTTTTTGAGCAAGGGGTAGAAGTGTTGGGGTTATAACAACGGTATGTTTTAAAGCAACCGGGGTTTCCCATTTAAACGACCTATTCACCTTTAATAATATCTTTGAAACTTTTATGCATGGTGGTGCGTCCTTGAGGTACATTTCTTGTCTTTTCTATTACAAATTTCAAAGTCAAAAACTCAACAGCACCTCATGCAAAAATTTTATTACCTCTTTTTGTTTGCTTTACTATGTAGCCAGCAAGGTAGAGGGCAAAATAGCCTACCCATAGATACAGCAAGCATTGCACAACGAACTTATACGGCTAAACGAATTTCGCAAAGCCCCAAAATTGATGGCATTTTAAACGATACTGCTTACAAAGAAGCTATTCCATGGGAAGGTATATTTTACCAAATTAGTCCCAATAACGGAGCTCCGGCCAGCTATAAAACTAAACTGTACTTAGTGTATAACGATTATGGGCTTTACATTGCTGCTTATTTGTACGACCCCGATCCGGCCTCCATTCCTCAAGAGTTGAGTAAACGTGACGATACCGATGGTAAAAATGTGGATATGTTTGGGGTTACGTTCGATCCGGTTAATAAAGGCCAAAATGGGTTCTTTTATGGTGTTTCGGCTTCGGGCGTTCAAGCCGATGCTGTTATAAGCAGCAATAATTTTGATGATAACTGGGATGCCGTTTGGAACAGTGATGTAAAAATAACGCAAGAGGGGTGGGTCGTGGAGATGGAAATTCCTTATTCGGCCATCCGTTTTCCTAAACAAGTAGCAGGTAATTGGGGTATTAATTTTTTTCGCGCATCTAAACGTTTAAATGAAGAAACCACCTGGAATTTTATTAATCAGGAGGTAAGTGGATTTTTGAATCAATCGGGGGTATTGCAGGGCCTTTCCGATATTGAACCTCCTTTACGGTTGTCGTTTAGTCCCTATATTTCAGGAGCCGTTTCGCATGATGCAGCGAGCAACAGTGTTAGTTCTACTTATGCCGGAGGCATGGATTTAAAATGGGGGTTGTCCGAAAGTTTTACCTTAGATATGAGTTTGATACCTGATTTTAGCCAGGTGCAATCAGATGATCAAGTGCTAAACTTAACCCCCTTCGAAGTTCGATTCGATGAAAACAGACCTTTTTTTACCGAGGGGGTTGAACTTTTTTCGAAAGGTAATATTTTTTATTCCAGGCGGGTAGGGCAAAGCCGTGGACAGGTTGACTACAACCAGCTGGACAGTACCGAAGAGGTTGTTTCGTTGCCTTCTACGGCTCCTTTGTTAAATGCAACAAAAGTATCGGGTCGTACCTCTAAAGGTACAGGAATCGGGGTTTTTAATGCTATTAGTAGAGAAACCTTTGCTGTCATAAAAAATACTGAAACAGGTGCCACACGCGATTACCTGATTGACCCCCTAACCAATTACAATGTGCTAGTGCTGGATCAAAACCTGAAAAATAACTCCAACTTCGGGATAATAAACACCTCTACCTGGCGAAGTGGTAGTGCGCGCGATGCCAATGTAACAGTAGGCCAAATTAGGCTAAGAGATAAAACGAATACCTGGAGTGTTTTTGCTGATGGTGGCTATAGCTATGTGGTTAAACAGGGCGATACCGGGCTTGAAACAACTACCGGTTTTCGTAACACCTTTGCCTTTTCTAAAGTGTCCGGTAAATTTAATTTTAGAACTGGGGTAAACCAGGTAAGCGATACCTGGGATATAAACGACCTGGGCTTTTTAAGGGCACCTAACGAATTTTCGGTTTTTTTTCGAGGCAATTACAATATTTATAAACCTTTTTCGGTGTTTAATGCTATGAATACCTGGTTTGGCGTAAGTCACCAGCAACTCTACAGCCCTCGAACCTACACCGAGTTTAGATTTAATGCCGGTAGTTGGTTTCAGTTTAAAAACTTTTACACAGCCGGTGGAGGGGTAACTATTAAACCGGTTGAAAGCTACGATTATTTTGAACCCCGCGAACCGGGTCGTTATTTTAGAACCGAATCGAGTGTGAATGTGTTTTTGTTTGCCGGGTCCGATAGCCGAAAACCCTTTAGTTTAGATTTAGATGCTGGGTTTTGGTACCGGAAAT
>JALWRJ010000573.1 GCA_026994125.1 Cyclobacteriaceae bacterium
ATTACCAAAAGAAGTACGCGGACGCACCGATATTTTGGATGCAGTAGGTAACACCACTGCTGCTACCGGTAAAGGTTTTGCTATTGCTTCTGCCGCACTTACTGCGCTGGCTCTATTTGCTGCCTTTGTGGGCGTAGCCGGTATTGATAGTATTGATATTTACAAAGCCCCTGTGCTTGCAGGTTTATTTGTGGGCGGTATGATACCTTTTATCTTTTCTTCGCTTGCCATAGCAGCCGTAGGCCGTGCAGCCATGGAAATGGTAAAAGAAGTAAGAAGGCAGTTTAAAGAAATTCCCGGTATTATGGAATCGAAAGCGAAACCTGAATACGAAAAATGTGTAGCTATTTCTACCGAAGCATCTATTCGTGAAATGGTAGCACCGGGCTTAATCGCCATCATATCTCCACTAATAGTAGGGTTTCTGTTTGGCCCCGAAGTATTAGGTGGTTTTTTAGCAGGCATAACTGTTTCGGGTGTACTAATGGGTATTTTCCAAAACAATGCAGGGGGCGCTTGGGATAACGCTAAAAAATCGTTTGAATCGGGTGTAATGATTGATGGAAAAATGGAATATAAAGGTTCTGAACCTCACGCAGCTTCGGTAACAGGCGATACCGTAGGCGATCCTTTTAAGGATACTTCAGGCCCTTCGATGAACATACTAATTAAACTAACCTCAATAGTGGCTCTTATAATTGCCCCTCATATTGCCAATAAATCGCATGCCGAACAAGCTTCTACCCACAAGCCGGCTACCGAAATTGTGATTGATGCACAACTTAATGAGGTTAACCAAACTAAGTAAATAGATTTATTACTATATTTAAAGGCTCTTACGAGAGCCTTTTTTTGTACTCAAAATTTAAAAACAGCTATGAAACTTTTAAAAATAATTAGTGCTTTAACCCTGTTTTTTTATGCAAATTCCGGCTTGGCGCAAGCTATAACCGGCCAATGGAAAACTATTGATGACGAAACCGGAAAGCCTAAATCGATGGTAGAAATTTACATTAAAGATGGCAAGGCGTATGGTAAAATTGTTAAACTTTTTAGAGAGCCGGGCGAAGACCCTGACCCGGTATGTGAAGAATGTACTGACTACAGAAAAAATAAAAAAATTATTGGCATGACCATCATAACCGATATGGTGCAAGATGGCAATGAATGGGAAGACGGTGAAATATTAGACCCTAATAATGGCAAAATTTACGACTGCAAACTTTGGGTTGAAGACGGAAAACTGCAAGTACGTGGCTATGTGGCCTTCTTTTTTAGAACACAAACATGGGTAAGGCCATAGCAATTTTAGCAGCACAGCTGCTGCCCTAGGTAATTTACCTAAATAGTAAAATAGGTAATTACCGCATAGCCAAAAGCACCCACCCCCTCTACCTTTGTACATGTAAGTTTTTTCATAAGGTTAGGTTTGGTTAAAACGCTTAGCATCTCGCTAAGCGTTTTTTTTTAGTTTATGTAACAAGCATATAAGTTTGTGCATATTTTTTTGCAAATTTGCCTGCCGGTAACCACTAAAAAAAGTAACAAGAAACCATCTAATAAATTTTGTACTTTTTGGGGTTACTATAAATTCATTAACCGTATAAACCACAAATACCAATGACCGACCAGGAGATATTTGAACAAATATGTCGGGGCGATGAACGTGCCTTAGAGGTTGTGTACCAAAAGAATTATCGAATGATGATGCGGCTGGTGCAAAACAACAGCGGCACCGAGCAAGAAGCTAAAGACATTTACCAGGAAGCGGTAGTTGTATTTTGGCAGAAGGCAGTCAGTGGTAATTTAGTGCTAACCTCAAAAATTAGCACCTATATTTATAGTATTTGCCTTAATTTATGGCGTAAAGAATTAGATAGAAAAAAAAGACATACTAACGAAGCACACGATAAACCACATTTTCAAACTCATGAAGCCCAGGAAAAAGCTCAAATTATAAGAGCTTGCATTAACCAACTGGGTGAAACTTGTAAAAAAGTGCTATCGTATTATTATTTTGATGGTATGTCGATGAAAGAAATAGCTGAGAAGGTAGGCTTTGCCAATACCGATACAGCCAAAACTAAAAAATATAAATGTAAGAAAAAGCTGGATGAAATAGTTAAACAACAATATTCAGCACATGATTTCTTAGACTAATTATGGACAACTATAACAAACTAGAGGCCTATTTTAATAACGAACTAACTGCCGCAGAAGAAGAGCAATTTTTGCATGAAGTTGAAAACAACGCTGAACTAAGAGCAGAGTACAATTTCCAGCAAGAAGTGGTAAATGGCATTAAAGAAGCTCGAAAAGCCGAACTAAAAGCCATGTTAGATCAAGTGCCCGTGGCCGGTATAGGCACCGCCTCTACCGGGGTTATTAAAGCCTTAGTTACAGGAGCTTCAGCCTTGCTCATAGGCACTATTGCCTGGTACTATTTTAATACACCACAATCACCAAAAGCCACCCTACAATCTACTACCAGCCATACGGTTCAAAATGAACCATTCCAACCGTCTCCGGCTGAAAAAATGGTAACTAAGCCTGAAAACAATGAGGTGGCTGAACTCGAAAAAACTAAATCACCAGCTGCTACTAAAAAAGAACCAACCCACATTCGGGCTCCTAAAGTTATTACACCGCAACTTCCAACTCCCGCTGAAGATATTAAAAATGAAGCATTCGCAACCAACGAATTGGATGTTCCATCTTCGGCCGGAAACAATAGCATAAACCTTAACAGTAAAATTAATGTTGAAGTTAAGCTGCGCAAAAAATATAATTTCCATTATCAATACAACAAAGCTAACCTTGTATTGTATGGTGAGTTTGAAGACGGTCTTTTTGAAATATTAGAAGTAAATAAAGAACAGGGTAAAGAAATATACCTTTTCTTTGATAACAATTATTACTTCCTTAGCAACCATACCGGCAACATTACTCCTTTAAAGCCTATAAAGGACAAGGCTCTAATTGCCAAACTCACGGCCTTGAGAAAATAATTTAGCCCCGCGCTGGGGATGGGTTTTTAATATTTGGTTACCTTTGAATTTTAAGGTGTACTATTGCATTGAAAACTTCAACCTCCATTACCAAAAAAAAGCTGGGCTCCTACCCTTATTTTAGTGTAGTGTTCTCCATCTCCATTGCTTTGTTTGTCATTGGCTTGTTGGGGCTCCTGGTGTTGCATTCGCAAAAACTTACCAAGCTTATTAAAGAAAATATCGAAATGCAGGTATATCTCCAAAAAGAGGTATCAACTTCGCAATTAAATAAACTCAGGCTAAGTTTTGAACAGGCCGACTATGTGGCCAAAAACAACGAAGGCAACCCGGCCATTTCGTTTATTTCGAAAGAAGAAGCCGCTCAAAAATTTATAGCCGAAACAGGTGAAGATTTTGCCCAATTTTTAGGAGAAAACCCACTTCGTGATGCCTTTACAATTCATATTGCCGAGGCATACCAAACCGAAGCAAAAATGAAAGCCATAAAAGAAAAACTTATGCAGCGTCCGGGGGTATTTGAAGTAGTGTATGTAGGCGACCTCATTGATTCTATCAATAAAAACATTAAAAACATAAGTATTGTGTTGGCCGCTTTTGCAGGTTTACTGGTATTGGTAGTTATCATCTTAATTAATAACACCATTAAACTGGCCTTGTTTACACAACGTTTTTTAATTCGAAGCATGCAATTGGTGGGTGCTACCTCCGGGTTTATACGCAAACCTTTTCTACTGCGTTCGCTTGGCCATGGTTTACTTGGCGGCCTGCTGGCTTCTGTAGCCTTGTATGCGCTTAGCGAATATGCCTATACCCGCATCGATGACCTTATCTTGTTAAAAGATGTTAACCACTTATATATATTGTTTGGTATTTTGCTATTTTTAGGAGGATTTTTGGGACTGTTTAGCACCCTTAGGTCGGTAAATAAATATTTAAAACTTTCGCTGGACGAACTTTATTAAACACAATCAAATATGAGCAACTCTGCTATGCCTTTTGGCAAAAACAATTATACATTAATGTTAGTTGGCATTGGCCTCCTGGTATTAGGCTTTATTATTATGGCAACCGATTCCGAATCTTATGGCTTTGGTTTTAGAGGCCTTACCCTCGGGCCCATCATTGTGATGTCAGGATTTATTTTTGAGCTGTTCGCCATTACCCGTAAACCCAAAGCTTAATCAATGAACTGGCTCGAAGCGCTCATTTTGGGCATTATTCAAGGGCTTACCGAGTTTTTGCCCGTAAGCAGTAGCGGGCATTTGCAAATTGGCGCTGCCTTGCTGGGTATTACTACAGCCGACAACCTGCTTTTTACAGTATTAGTGCACGGTGCTACTGTGCTAAGTACCATAATTGTTTTTCATAACGAAATATTCCGGTTAATTAAAGGGCTTTTTGCTTTTTCATTAAACGAAGAGACAAAATGGGTATTTTATATTTTAATTTCAATGATACCCGTGGGCATTGTTGGGGTATTTTTTGAAGACCAGGTAGAGGCATTTTTTAATGGCCAGGTAGTTTTTGTGGCCCTTATGCTTATAATCACTGGTGGTTTGCTGTTGGCATCGCACTATTTAAAAGGAAAAAACCATACTGGCGAATTAAACATAACAACATCGGTTGTTATAGGCCTGGCTCAGGCTTTTGCAGTACTTCCGGGGGTGTCCAGGTCGGGCGCTACCATTGCTACTGCCTTACTGCTGGGTGTAGATAAAGAAAAAGCTACTCGATTCTCATTTTTAATGGTTATCCCCCCTATTTTGGGCGCTACCCTGCTAAAAGTGTTGGAACTGGTAAAACACCCGGGCACACATGCAGGTATCGAAAACTCTTCGCTGGCGATTGGGTTTATAGCGGCTTTAATTTTTGGCATAATAGCCTGCCGTTGGATGATTAACATTGTAAAAAAAGGAAGTTTAGTGTACTTTGCTTACTATTGTTTTACGGTAGCAGGCATTACCCTGTTGGTTCAATTTATATGAGTAATAACTCACACCCACAAGACCACATCATTTTAATAGATAAGCCCCTGGACTGGACTTCGTTTGATGTGGTTAAAAAAATTAAATACAAGTTAAAATTAAAAAAAGTGGGTCATGCAGGTACGTTAGACCCACTGGCCACCGGACTACTAATTTTATGCACCGGTAAAAAAACCAAGGAGATTGAGCAAATTCAAAACCAAGCTAAAGAATACACCGGCACCATTGTATTGGGCAAAACAACCCCCAGTTACGACCTGGAAACACCGGTAACCGAAACAGGAAACCCGGCCGGCCTTACCCCTGATTTTCTACACCAACTAACCCATCAATTTATTGGCGAAATTTCGCAAACTCCTCCCATATTTTCGGCTGTAAAAGTGGAAGGCCAGCGAGCCTATAAAAAAGCAAGAGCAGGCCAAAAAGTAGAGCTAAAATCGCGAAAAGTTAACATCTATAGCTTCGAATTAACCGAAATTAACATTCCGGAAGTTAAATTTAGGGTAAAATGTTCAAAAGGTACTTATATTAGAAGCCTGGCAAACGATTTTGGTAAAGCGGCCGGGGTAGGTGGCTATTTATCAGAACTACGAAGAACCAAAATAGGAGATTATGCTGTAACCCGGGCTTATACCATAGATACTATTAACCTTGAAAGTTTATAACGGATTAGAAGAATTTACCAAGCTACCCAATGCGGTAGTAACCTCGGGTACGTTTGATGGTGTTCACATTGGCCACCAACGCATACTACAACGCCTAAAAAATATTGCCGAAACTACCGGAGGCCAAACCGTATTATTAACCTATTGGCCACATCCGCGTATTGTACTAAACAGCGACCACAGCATCAGGTTGATTACCGCCTTTGAAGAAAAAGTTAAACTACTTAGCCGTTTTGGGCTACAACACCTGGTAGTGATTAATTTTACCAAAGAATTTGCCCAAACCACTTCTACAGCCTTTATAGAAAATATTCTTGTAAAACAAATTGGCACCAAAACACTGGTTATTGGTTACGACCACCGCTTTGGCCACAACCGTGAAGGCAGCTTTGAAGCCCTGGCAGCTAATTCAGCTAAATACGGGTTTCGGGTAGAAGAGATACCTGCACAAGAAATTGACCACATAGCTGTAAGCTCTACTAAAATTAGAAATCACCTGGCCCAAGGCGAAATTCATATTAGCAACGAATACCTGGGCTACCCTTTTTGCTTGCATGGCAAGGTTGTAAAAGGGAATCAGGTGGGTCGAACCCTGGGCTTTCCAACAGCTAATATCCGTTTAAATTCTCAACTCAAGTTAATTCCTTCGTACGGCAGTTATGCTGTTTTGGTAGAAGTTAACGAAGTACCTTACCAGGGTATGCTTAACATTGGCATAAGGCCTACCGTTCACAAACCTGTAAACGGCAGCCCTACTACCCCAACCATTGAAGTCCATATTTTTGAGTTTGAAAAAAATATTTACGACTATCCCATCACCATAAAAATGATAAAGCAAATACGAAAAGAAGAACATTTTGATTCGCTGGAAGCATTAAAGCACCAACTACAATTAGATAAATCGCAAGCCCTGGAAATTCTCAATCAAACAACCTATAAACACTAACAGGAAATGAGCAACCCAAAACGTTTATGGCAACCTACCCAGCTAGAAATAGACCAAAGCAACCTGGCCTCATATATGCAATGGCTAAACACCCACAAAAACCTTACTTTTAAAGATTACCAGGTACTGTGGGAGTGGTCGGTACAACATATAGAAGAATTTTGGGAAAGTTTATGGGCGTATTTTAATATAATTTCCTCTACCCCTTACCAACAAGTAATGTCTTCGCACCAAATGCCTGGTGTACAATGGTTTACAGGAGCTAAGGTAAACTATGCCGAACATGTGTTCAGACAAAAAACAACGCAACACCCTGCATTGGTATTTAAAAACGAACACCAGCCTATAACCAAACTAAGCTGGAAAACACTGGAACAAGAAGTAGCCGCCATGGCGGCCTTTTTAAAGGCCAAAGGGGTGCAACCTGGCGACCGGGTAGCAGCTTATTTACCTAACATTCCGCAGGCTACCATTGCTTTTTTAGCAACCAACTCCCTGGGAGCTGTTTGGTCCAGCACCTCACCCGATTTTGGAAGCAGCTCGGTCATCGACAGGTTTGCTCAAATTTCACCCAAAGTTTTTATAACGGTAGATGGCTATACCTACGGGGGTAAACTATTTGATAAAACCACTGAAGTAAACCATATTATTACCCAACTGCCCGGGTTAGAGCAAGTGGTTATCGTACCTTATTTAAACAAACATCCAAAGCTGGATTATCAACAGACTACCTTTTGGAAAGACATTATTGCCAGCTACCACGCCCCCTTGGAATTTACGCACATCCCTTTTAACGACCCTATGTGGGTGCTGTATTCTTCGGGCACCACCGGCAAGCCCAAAGCCATTACCCAAAGCATGGGAGGTATTTTACTGGAACACCTAAAATATTTAACTTTTCATAACGATGTAAAACCGGGCGAACACTGTTTTTGGTACACCACCACCGGTTGGATGATGTGGAACTACATCCAATCTAGTTTGTTATGTGGTGCTACGGTAGTATTGTACGATGGCAGCCCGGCCTACCCTTCCATGGAAGCCATGTGGCAATTTATAGAAGAAGCTAACATAACTCATTTTGGTACCAGTGCCGGCTTTATATCAGCCAGTATGAAGGCCGAAGTAACCCCGGGCGAATCCTTTAATTACACCCAATTACGATCTATTGGCTCCACAGGTTCGCCCCTATCGCCCGAAGGGTTTGACTGGATTTACCAACAAGTAAAACCCGATGTATGGCTGGCCTCCATTAGCGGAGGTTCCGATGTTTGCAGTGCGTTTGTTGGAGGAAACCCAACCTGGCCGGTGTACACCGGTGAAATACAGTGCCGTGCTTTGGGTTGTAATTTAGAAGCATTTAATAATAAAGGCAAACCTGTTTATGGCCAAATGGGCGAAATGGTCATTACCCAACCTATGCCTTCCATGCCTATTTATTTTTGGGGCGACCCAGAGTTTAAAAAATATAAAGAAAGCTATTTTAATATGTTTGCGGGTATATGGCGACATGGCGATTGGACCGAAATTACCCCCCGCCAGGGTATCATTATTTATGGCCGCTCCGATGCTACCTTAAACCGGGGTGGCATTCGTATTGGCACCAGCGAAATATACCGGGCAACCGAAAGCCTGGAGGAAGTACAAGACAGCCTGGTTGTATATTTAGATAACCAGGAACAAGATTTTATGCCCCTGTTTGTGGTGCCTGCTCCCGGTTACACACTAAACGAGGCACTGGTTAAAAAAATTAAAGCTACCATTCGTAAAGCTTACACTCCCCGGCATGTTCCCGATAAAATTATAGCAATAAAAGAAGTGCCTTATACCATAAGTGGTAAAAAAATGGAAACTCCTGTCAAAAAAATATTACAAGGCGAAGATGCAGAAAAAATAAGTAGTAAAGATGCCATGCGCAACCCAAACGCATTGGAATTTTTTATAAATTTAAACCTTAGCAAGTAAAATGAAGCATTCTGAAATAAATTTTAAGATTAACCTGGACGACCAAAATATTCCTGAAAGCATATTTTGGGATGCCACTGATAAACCCGGAGGCCTGGACTCTACCAAGGCCATTACCATTGGTATTTGGGACGATGTTGAGAAAAATACCATGCGCCTCGATTTGTGGACAAAAGAAATGCCCGTCCACGAAATGAAAATGTTTTACATTGATGCCCTTAGTGGTATGGCACAAAGCCTGCTTACCGCTACGGGCGATGAGAAAATGGCCGGTGAGCTATCTGCACTTTGCGATAAACTTGGAAAGAAATTAGAGGAAGAATTGAAAGGATAGCTTACAATTAAATTTATAAAATTATACCCTATCTTAATTAGCTCCAAAAACCAACAAAAAATAACTTTTTTCTTTTTGTACGCATACTTTTTTATGTAGCTTACAACTTAGAAAAAACTACGCTTAACCAAATTAATTGATTAATATGAAAGAACAACTACAAAAAAAAGGCATTTTTATAGGCCTTTTATTGCTTATTAGCACCGGGCTAATGGCACAAACTACGCACATAGAAGGTAAAATAGCCGATGCGGGGGGCGAGCCTTTAGCAGGGGTAAACATCCTGGTAAAAGGACAAGTGATTGGTACGGTAACCGATATTGATGGCAATTTTAGCCTTGATGTACACACCCAGCCCCCATTAACCATTGTTATATCTATGGTTGGTTTTGCCTCTCAGGAAATTGAAATTACTGAAGAAAAAACAACCGATTTGGAAGTTACATTGGAAGAACAAACCATTATGGGACAAGAAGTAGTGGTTTCGGCCTCCAGGATGGAGCAAAGCATTATGGAATCTCCGGTTTCCATTGAGAAAATGGGTATTTTAGCCATTAAAAACACAGCTTCCGACTCCTACTACAAGGGCATTGCCAACCTTAAAGGGGTTGATATGACCACCAGTAGTATTAATTTTCAAATATTTAATGCACGCGGGTTTAACTCTACAGGAAACACTCGTTTTGTGCAATTGGTAGATGGCATGGACACCCAGGCACCTGCCCTTAACTTTCCGGTAGGTAACTTAAACGGCCCATCTAACTTAGATGTTGAAAGCGTAGAGTTTATACCCGGAGCGGCTTCAGCACTTTACGGTCCTAATGCCTTTAACGGTATTTTGCTCATCAACAGCAAAAATCCTTTCGATTACCAGGGCTTGAGTGCCACAGCCAAAGTAAGTGTAAACCACTTAGGCGACTCTGACCTAAACAACCAAGACCCGGTAACCAACCCGAACAACGAAGCTTTTGGCCCGGGTAGCATACAACCTATGTACGAAGCCAGCCTGCGCTATGCCAAAGCTTTTAATAACAAGTTTGCCTTTAAGGTAAACTTTACCTATGCGGGTGCAACCGACTGGTACGGCACCAGTGCCCAGGATAGAAATGCAGCCAATACCCCTGCCGGACTTAGCTTTAACCCTGGAGCCGACAGGCTACACGCTTTTGGCGATGAAGTGGCCATTAACCTGGGGCTGCTAAAAGCTAGTAGTGCTTTTGTATCGGGAGCAACTGCCTTAGGATTAAACCCTGACAACCTGCCCAGCACAACCGTTTCGCGTACACCTTATTTAGAAAAGGACATTGTAGATTATGGTGCTAAAAACATTAAAATAGGGGGTGGCTTATTTTACCGCCTAACCGATAAAGTTGAGCTTTCGTACACCTATAATTATGGAGGGGGAACATCTATTTATACCGGGGCTCAACGCTATAGCCTCAAAAACTTTAATATTCAA
>JALWRJ010000574.1 GCA_026994125.1 Cyclobacteriaceae bacterium
GAATAAGGTTTGTTAGGGTTTCTCGCTTCATTTGTCAAATATACGCATTAATTCGTACTTAAAAATGTTTTATATTACACTTTTAAGTACAAAATAGTGTAATTTTCATACTAAGATTACATCTGGCAGGCATTTTATGGTAAAAAGTAAATTGATAAAAGAATGGCATATCTTTTTCTTGTGAAGCTATTGTCAATAACCATGGTTAAAATTGTGTGCGATGGAGTGTGAATAAATTTGCGCTACAGGCCTCGGGCGAAATCAGTAGAATGGTTTTATTTGTTAAGCGCAATTAGCAAATTAGTTCAACTCTCCTTTAAACCGCAGCCGCAGGTACTCTTTAGTCAACAACCACCACAGGCCGCTTCTGAAGCCGGCAGGATTACGGGATGCCCTGACAATGGTTCTGTAGTTATGGAGCAGCCCTTTGCCAAAGTCTATCCGGTAGGCATGCATAATGGTAAACCGCAGCATAAGCTGAGCCACTTTTTTTTCACCCAATGGCTCAATAAAAGGATAATAGGCTTTATAAACTGCATCGAGCAGGCCTATTTGGTTGTAAGACCAATCTTTGGCGTTGCCCATGCTTACCTTTACCTTGAATTGCGGAACATAGTAACCATTATGGTTTAACATGCTGTGGGCCAGAAAGTAAATAAACAGGTAAGGCGTCCGGTTTTGTTCATGCTTCAGGTAATCATCTGCAAGTTCTTCCCTGCGCACCAAGATTCCTGACATCTGATGGCCCAGGTGGGAGTACCGGTACATGGTGTCAAAGCCATGGGTAAGCGCCAACTCGTCAAATTTTTCCAACCGGCCGGCTACTACCTTGCCATCTGCCTGCAGGTTGGCCAGGCCGGGCACGATAAAACCGGGCGTGGCAGCATTTATTTTTTTTATACAATAAGCCAGGTAACCCTCCGGCAAAAAATCGTCATCGCCCAAAAACATTACATAGGGTGAGCGGGCTTGTAGTAACACATCTACGGCATTTTGTTCGAGACCCTTGTTGGCAGGCTGCCGGTGGTAAATAATCTTTATATCGGGATGCTGCTTTGCAAAATCCGCTACCGTCTCCCAGGTATTATCTGGCGAGGCGTTATCGGAAATGATGATGGATACTTGATCTGCCAAATTGTTTTGACCTATTTGCCGGTTTAACAAATGCAGGTTTTCCCTGAGCGGGACACACCGGTTATAGGTGGGTATCAGAATATCAATTAGCGTCAAAATCGGGCCAGTTTTGGTCTTTTTTAGATACCAGCTGATTGTTGATTTGCCAGGTTACGGGTAAGGCCGGGTCGTTCCAGCGAATACCTTTTTCGGCAGAGGGCGCATACTGATTATCTGATAAATACAATACTTCGGCTTGTTCTGATAGACATAAATAGCCTGTAGCATAACCTTTAGGTACCAATACTCCGGTAGCGGGGTTTGACAAAACAAAACTAAAACCCTGCTTATAATCAGTGACTGCGGGGTCGATGCAAAAGCAAACAAACTGGATGCTGCCGTGTAGTGCCCGGAAGAATTTGGCTTCGGCATATCGGCCGTTCTGATAGTGCAAACCACGTAAAACCGCTTTCTTACTTCGGACTAAGTTTACCTGTTGTGGTTTGAACGCTTGTAAAGCGCTGTGCGAAGTATGAAAAATCTTGATAAAACTGCCGCGTGAATCGCTCACGGATGGCAGATCGGTTATCTCAATGGGTTTCTCTGGCATATTTTTCGAAATAAAACGGTAATATCTCCTCAAGTGTGGTGCGGGGCGCCCAACCAAGTTGTTGCCGGGCTTGGCTGTCATCGAGGCCCAGGTAGGGTGCCTCGGCATCGGCCCTTTGGGCAGTGGCAAAAGCGATTGCCGGTGTGGCCAGGCCCCTAACAGTGGCTTCTTTCTGTATCATGGTAACGATGTTCCTGGGTGATACCTGTTCCGTACCACCTAGGTTAAATACCCCGCCAACTAGGCACTCCTGCCGGCACAGGTTAGCCAGAAATTGGCTTATGTCTTTTATGTACAAGTACTGTCTTACTTGCTTACCTGTGCTCAGATGAACGGTGCTGTTTTGATAAAAGGATTTCACCAAATAAGGAATAAGCCTATGTGGGTTTTCATCTTCGCCATAGATATTGGGTAGTATAAAATGCAGTAACCTAACCGGGCAATTGAGGTTTACTTTATCATAAATAAATTTGCTTAGCAAACGTTTGGATATAATGTACTCATTAAAAGGAGGGTTGTGTGCTTTTAGGATGTCTCCCTCTGTAAAATTTACTACCCTATTGTTTATTCCTATTTCAAAATAAGATCCAAAGCTTATAAATGTTCCTTTGTAGAAATTTGAAGCGAGATAATTTATTAAGTTAATGGGTTCAAATAAATTTAGATGGTAAAGTATTTTATTGGAAACCGTTTTACCCGGTTGTATTCCTGCTCCCGCAAGGTAGAGTACAAAATCACATGCAAGTAGTTGGTTGGGCAAAATTGGTTTCTCCGGAAAATTGTAAGGATAAAATTGAGCATTTTCAAGTAGGCTGGTATTTTCTTTTGCCCAAACCTTTAGTTTTATGTTTTTGTTGTGGGCCAACTCAGATA
>JALWRJ010000575.1 GCA_026994125.1 Cyclobacteriaceae bacterium
GTGCAGGGCTTTCAAATAAATTCTTTAGCAGAGTAACCATAATTATTGTTCAAAAATAACTAAACAAAACCCGTTAGCGCCAGTTATCGGCACTTTTGTTATAGTAATCTACCAAGGGTTGCGTACTTAGGGTATTAATTTTGGTGGGGGTGTCGGCCATATCTTTTTCAAAAAAAAGCATGGTGGGTATTTTGCCCGGTGTTAAATATTTTAATGCTTGTATAGCGGGCTGGTTTACTCTTTTGGTTTCAAATTTTTTAACCAGGCGATTAGGCAATGTGGTGCTATCGGTAAGTAGTGGGCGCAAACCACCACCGGCCATTACAAACCCCCAAATACCAAAGCTGGGTACATTGGTTTGGTAGGGCAGGGTAGCATCAAACACTGAGGCTATGGTGTGCTTTATGCACCAAAATGCCTCTCGGGCAAAATAAGGTGAAGTGGATTGAGTTGCCAGGATGCCTCCGGCTGCCAGCCGGCCTTTAAGCATACTGTAAAATTCGCGCGAATACAGTTTTCCCAGCCCGGTATTATTGGGGTCGGGCAGGTCAATAATTATAACATCATAAATAGTGGAGCTTTGGTGCACAAAGTTGTAGGCATCCTTATTGTAAATATGCACTTTTGAATGGTTAAGAGCACCTTGGTTTAGTTGTAAAAGTACCGGATGCGTTTGCCCCAATTCTGTCATGGCCGGGTCTAAATCTACCAAATCAATCTGTTCTACCTTAGGGTATTTTAGCACCTCGCGCACTGCCATGCCATCGCCACCACCCAGCACCAGTACCTTGGCGTTGTCCTGGGCTAAAAGCATGGGTAAATGTACCAGGCTTTCGTGGTAGCGGTATTCATCAATGCTCGAAAACTGGATGGCTCCATTTATAAAAAGCCTGTAATCGTTGTTCCAACGTGTAAGCACTAATTTTTGGTAAGGGGTTTGCTCTGAAAAGATAACCTGATCCTGGTAAATTTTTTGTTCAAGCCGGTAATCAATGTAGGGCGAAAAAAACATAGCAGATGCAAACCCAGCAATAATAACTCCCGCAACTACGGCTTGCTTAATGCCATGCGTAAGCATGTCTCTAAAAAAAAGCGCATTATAAAAGGCAATAAGCAGGTTAATTATACCGATAAACAAGGCAGTTTTAATAATGCCCAAGGTAGGTAAAAGTACCAGGGGAAATATAACCGAGGCAACCAGGGCGCCCATGTAGTCGAACGAAAACACCTCGGCTACGGTTTCTTTAAAGCTGGTGTAGTGGGTTATAATACGGGCAACAATGGGTATTTCGAGCCCAATTAACAGGCCAAGTACAGCAATAAAAACAAAATTATACAGGTAGTAATGCGGGGTATAAGCAAAGGTAAAATAGAGTACAATGGCCGAGATTCCTCCTAACAACCCCAGCACAATTTCGATAGTTATAAAAGTTTCGAACAATTGGCTTTTAATGTATTTAGATACATAGGAACCTGCGCCCATAAAAAACATAAACAGGCCAATGGTAAGTGAAAATTGTAGAATGCTATTGCCTAAAAAGTACGAGGATATGCTGCTAAGTAGCAACTCGTACAAAATACCACAGCCTGCAATAATTAAAACCGAAACCAAGAGTACCGGATAAACGGCTTTTTTAGCATGCGAAAACAAGGAGGTAGAGGTAAGTTGTTAAATAATAGACGCAGCAATTATCATGCAAATGCCTAATATCATGGCTGCAGCCACTACGGCTATCGAAAGGTTTTTATCTTCGGCAATTTGCTTACCCATTTTACCGGGAATAAGCATGTCCACAATAAAATAACTTACAACGGCTACCACTATGCCAATGACTGCATAAATTAGGGTAGAAATTACGCCATCTTGAAAACTGGACGACTGCATGGCTAAAATTACGTTTAATGAATTCATATCTTTAAATTTAGTTGTTTATTTTCCATAAGAGGAGCCTCCTCCGCGTGTAGTACGCCCTACTCGGCCACTTTGCCTTACTGTTTTGTTAAGAATAATGGCACTGGCCACTAAGTGGCTATGCCCTTTAAAGGGCGAATGCCGTGCAGGCTTAGAGCCACTATAAGCCATATAGGTAAATAGGGTAACTACTCCGAGGGCTATTAAAGTTGATTTTTTCATAGATGTTGGCGGGTTTAAAAGGTGGTTAATTTAATCGAATGTTTTTAGTTTGGGCACACGAATAAATACAGAGATTAAAAGCAGAAAGAACCCAAAAACAAAAAAGAGCACCGAAGAATGCTCTTCGCCTACCTCCCACAATTTTATATGGGCATACACATTGTTGTTTTGTTTACTTCTTTCAAAACTTACCTTGGGCATTTCAAAAATTACTTTAGGAAAAAAGGTGCCTTCCACCCCTTGGGTACTAAAGGTGCTCAGGTAGTTGCTTAAATTACTAGCCGCCTTTCCTTTTTTGTAGTTTTTGTAATTGTAATTAAAAACGGATTGCTTAAACAGCACCTTGCCACTATTATCGGTAATTTCTAACAACACTAAAACTTGTGTTTCGGGTGCTATGTTTGGGTCTATTTTAACTTTTAAATAAGGTGTATTGGGTTTTATGTTAAAGGATTTTCCGGCAAAACTGAGCTGTATAAGTGAATCGTTTTTTGATGCGAGCTTTCCTTGTTTATACTCGTATAGCGAAAATTTTTGATCGTACAGTTTTTCCTGTTGGTTACTGTTTGGGTACAGCACAAAGACAAATAATACACCCAGCAGCAGGTTAAGTAATCCTCCAACTCTAAAGATGTTCTTGTTGGTTTTCCTGACTTTTTGTTTTTCAATAACAGCCTGTTGCAGTTGTTTCTTTTCATCATTGCTTAAAAAGGCCATTTGCAGTTCGGCTCTCGAAATCGGCCCTTCTTTAAAAAACTCAATTTCTTTAAGTTTACCATCCTCACTATACCTCCATTCGGCAATTACATCCTGGTGGTTAGCATTGTATTGCGAAAACCCAACTTTGTTGCCGGGTTGTACCAGGTAAGTACTTTCGCCTTCGTAATATAAAATTTCAGAAGTGCCGTATTCGGTTACACGCTGCGGGGTGTTTGTATCAAAATCGTTAATGCTGGTGCCTTCGGGTAACGAAGGGTACTTAGGAATAAACGAGCGAGTTATAAAATATCCTTCGTTATCCTCAACTATGTTTAGGTAGCCTCCATATTCATCTATCAGCAACCAATCGTCAAACGTCCATGTTTCATCCGAATAGCCCGATTCGCCCCCTTCGTTCCAGTATTCTTTGTAGGTGCTTTTCCAGCTAATGCGGCCAATAATTTTATAATGCTTGCCATTAAACTTCCCGGTAAGTCCCAATTTTAAGAAGGATCGGGGCTTAAATTTATCGGGTGAGGCATTTTTGGTTAGTATTTTATAAGTTTCGCTATCTTGCTCGGCTACGGTGCCACAATAAGGACACGATACAAATTTACTACGGCTGTTGTGCAGTTCCATCTCGCCACCGCACGAACCACATTTGTACTGTCTGGTTTGTTTATTATGCATAGACATTTTCATCAGGTGCGTTAGAGATTTCGAACTCTGCGAGTTGTAGCGTGTATTTGGCTATGTAAAATTCGGTTTTACCCGGCAGATATTCTAAGCTGGTTTGTACACCTTCCCCAAAAATTATTCCATCGGCAAAATTGGCTTGCTGTCCCGGCACTACCTGGTGGGTTAGCTCGCCTTCGGAACCAGCAATGTTAGCGGTGTTTTTTTCGGAGATAAAAAGTTCTTTGTTACCCCAGGGGTATTTTTTCCCTACTTCCAGGTGGTTAAATTCACTATTTTCGGGCAAGGCATCGGCTTTAACAAATAAGGTGTAATCTCCTTCGTCTTCTTGCAACCAAAATTCGGTGTCAGGAGTAGTATCAAATTGTAGTAGCCATTCGTCCCAAAAGCCATCGGGATATTGGTAGCGTACACGCCCCAATACCTTAAACGACTCGCCTTTTAGCTTGCCGGTTGCACCTACAAAAAATATAGATCCGTAATCGGGCAGCTTAACATTTTCGCCTTTAGCTTGCCAGGCATCGCCCACCAAGTGCGAAGTTTGACTACAGTAGTTGCAAACTACCATTTCCGAAAACCTGAATTCAAGTTGTAAAGAGGCGCCACACGAGGGGCAATTTATTTGTTTAAAAGCCATGGTTAATATTTGTACGAATGTAAGGTTTTCTTATAAATAATCAAAGCAGCCAATCTCTTAGCTGCTTTGAAATTAACTTTAATTTAATTGGTTATGGCTTAAAGCGTAGCTTCTGCTTTGCTGTCGGTAGCTAGTAGTACAATTAGCCATATACCACCAATAATGGGTACAAAGGCAATTAATAACCACCAGCCACTTTTACCAATATCGTGCAAACGCCTTACCGCTGCGGCTAAGCCGGGTAGCAAAGTGCCTAGTATATATAGGCCATAAATAGGGCCAATACCACCAGTTTCTATACTCGATAGTCCTAAGAAATTATCAAGCATAGAAGCGACAAAGGCAAAAATAATGTTAAACAGAAAAAACATCCAATATTCCTTTCGGGTAGCTTTGCCATTAAAGTCAGTGTACTGTTTTAATGCTTTTACGTAATACTCCATAAAATTTAAGTGTTTAGGTTTGGTAAATATTTTAAGTACTTAAAAATAAGGAAATTAAATTTGGATTACCAAATTGTGCTGCGTTTTCGTTACTCGCGCCTCCAAAAATACGGGGTAAACAATATGAGCACAGTAAAAAGTTCTAACCTGCCCAGCAGCATAAATAGCGACAATGCCCATTTACCTACACCGGGCACCGCACTAAAATTATTTACCGGGCCTACGTTACCAATTCCCGGGCCTACATTGCCCAGGCAGGTAGCTACCGAACTTAATGCGGTGGGGAAGTCGAGGCCTACCCAGGCCATAATGATACTGCCCAAGGCAAAAATTAAAAAGTAAATCATCATAAAGGCCAGCACATGGTAAGTAACCTTACTCTGAATGGCTCGCTTGTTTAACCTAACGGGAATAACGGCATTGGGGTGCAGTTGGCGTTTCATTTCTAAAAAACTGTTTTTAAACAAAACAATATGGCGCACAATTTTAATACCTCCGGCTGTACTGCCGGCCATACCTCCAATAAACAGTAAGGCAAAAAAGGCCATGGTTATGAGGGGTGTCCAGGCGGTGTAGTTTTCGGTTACAAACCCGGTAGTGGTTATTATAGAAACCACCGAAAACAGGGTATCTCTAAAATTACGTTCAAACCCATAGGGTGTTAGCGAATGCACAAATCCGGTAATAATAAGTGTGGTAATAACGGTAAAAACCAGGTAGGCTATAAACTCTTCGTTGTTAATTACTTTCTTAAATTTTCGTTTTAAAATAAAGTAAGTAAGGGTAAAGCTGGTACCTGCTAAAAACATAAACAGGCTTATAATATAGTGAATATAAGGCGATTTATAGTAGGTGATGCTATTGTTTTTCGTAGAAAAGCCACCGGTGGCCATGGTAGTAAAGCTATGGTTAATGGCATCGAAAAACGTCATTCCCCCACCCATAAGTAACATAGCTTCGAGTACCGTAAGGCCTACGTATATAAGCCATAACCTTTTGGCTGTATCTTTAATTCGGGGTTTTAATTTTTCGGCCGAAATACCGGGCGATTCGGCCACAAACAACTGCATGCCTCCTATTCCTAAAATGGGTAAAATAGCTACAGCCAATACAATAATGCCCATGCCGCCAATCCATTGGGTTAGGCTACGCCAAAATAAAATTCCTTTAGGCAGCGCTTCAATGTTATTAATAATGGAAGCTCCGGTGGTGGTAAAACCCGACATGGTTTCGAAAAAAGCATCGGTAAAGCTTGGTATGGCACCGCTAATGAGGTAAGGCAAGGTGCCAAACACCGACATAATTAACCAACCGAGCGTAACTACTAAGTATCCATCGCGTTTTTTTAATTCGCGCGAGGTAGTTTTGTTTAAAAATACCCACATGGGTAGCCCGGTAAAAATACTAATGCTACCGGCTGCGGCAATAGGCCACCAGTTTTCATGGTAGTAAAAACTAAAGGGTAAGGCTAATAACATACCGGCACCGCTAATAACAAGTAAAAGCCCTAAAATGGCAGCAATAAGTTTACTATTAAACCGGCTCATGAAAAATATTCTTCTACTTGTTGTATCGATTCGGGTTTGCAAAGTACCACGGCTCTGTCTTTAGGCCTAAATTGAAAATCGCCTTTAGGAATAATGGCTTCGCCTTTGCGAATTACTCCGGCAATAATTACAGAATCGGGCAGATCGAGCGAGCGCAGGGTATCGCGGGTTATTTTAGATTCAACCTTTATTATAAACTCCAATACTTCGGCATTTACACCGTGTATCGAAGTAAGGTTTATAATATCGCCTTTGCGGATGTACCTAAAAATAAAATTAGCAGCAATCAGCTTTTTGTTAATCATGGTATCTACCCCAATGTTTTGCGATAGGTGTATGTAATCTACGTTTTCTACCAGTGCAATGGTTTTTTTTACGTTGTGGTCTTTTGCTACCAGGCACGAGATTATATTGGTTTCGGAGTTGCCGGTTACGGCAATAAAGGCATCCATTTCGTTTAGGCCTTCTTCCTGTAGAAGTTCTACATCGCGAGCATCGCCATGAATTACCATTACATTAGGGAGTGTATCGGCTAGCTCAAAACATTTATCTTTATCCGATTCTATTAGTTTTACATGGTATTTTTTACTGAGTTGTTTGCTGGCATTTATGCCCACTTTGCTACCACCAAGCACCATAACCCTGCGTAGGCCTTGTTTTTTTTCGCGCGTAGAAAGCATAATTACACGGTCGATAGCCCCGGGTAACGCAATAAAGTAGGCGTGGTCGTTTACCTGAAAAGTATCGTACCCGTGAGGGATAATGGTTTCTTTATTGCGCAGGATGGCCACGGTAATAAAACTATTGGTGGGGTCAAGTTTAGAGGCATCCAGCAATGTTTTGCCGGCCAACGGGCTGTTTTCATGAATAGGCAGGCCAATGAGTGATAGCTTTCCTCCATCAAAATCAAATGAATCGGTGGAGGCAATTTCGCGTAGCAGGCGTTTAATTTCGCGCCCGGCCAACGATTCGGGCGAAATAATTTCGTCAATACCTAAATCGTATAAATCCAGCTTGTCTTTACGAATTAAAAATTCAATGTTTTGAATACGTGCAATGGTTTTTTTAACCCCTAAGTGCTTTGCAATAATACAGGTTGAAATATTGGCCTCTTCGGATTCGGTAACCGAAATAAATAAATCGGAATGATTTACATCGGCTTCTTCGAGCACACTATACGAAGTGGCATTTCCTTTAATGGTAACCACATCCAATTGTTTGGCTAACTGGCTTAGTTTAGCTTCATTTAAATCTATAATGGTAATTTCATGGTCTTCAAGTACCAAAAGTTTGGCCAAATGAAACCCTACATCTCCTGCGCCTGCAATTATAATTTTCATAGATGGGTGCTATAAGCTATAAACCGGAAAGGCATGCTACATAGTTATTGTTTTGTTAAACAAATATATTGTTAAACAATGGTCTTAAAAAGTGGAAAGTCTAAGTATTTTAACTAATAAGAGATTAGGTTTTTTACGTATCGGCCTCAGGTGCTTGCCCGGTATCTTTGTGGTATGATAATTTTTAGCACAAATAACGGACTTAGGAAGAGCTTGGGATATAAAGAGTTGGCCAAAAAGTATTTGGAGCAGTATATGGAATTAAACGAAGATGAGTTTATGGTAAATATGATGTGCCTGTTAGACGAGTTAGAGGCCAGCGAAGGGCTAACGTTTGAGCGCATAATGCCTTCGGACTGGAATTTGCTTTTAAAGGCTGTGCGTGTATTAAATGTTTCGCCTTTGGTAGAATAATTATATACACCAATTACAAAAAAGGCTTTCTTATTATTAAGAAAGCCTTTTTTGTAGGAGGGTGCTTTTTAAATTACACCTTCTAGTACATCTTTAATGGGTACACGTTGACCATCTTTGTAAGGCACAATCCAGGCATCTTTTACACCCATTTCGCGTAAATATTTTTTAAAAGTGTCGGCTTCCCAGTAGTCTCTAAAAAAGCCAAGGGTAATTTTTTGCAAGCCATCTTCGGTTTCGCCACTAAACATGGGGTTGTTATCGAAAAAGCTCGACATATCTTTTTTCTCAAAGGCACCTACCTGCACCTTAAATACTACGCCATCCATCGACATAGGTGAGGGGGCTTCGGACGGCTTGTTATTTAAATCGGCTCGGGCTTTGGCTGCGGCTGCATTGGCGGCTGCTACCTGGCTTTTCATCCGAGCGTTTTCATCCTGCAAAGCCGAAATTTGTGCGTCTTTGTCGCTCATTTTAGACTTTAGTTCGTCTAATTTATTTTTGGTGTTACTTAACTGTCCTTTAAGCTCACCATTTTCTTCTACCAGTAGTTTAAACCCTTCCAGGTCTTTTTTGTAGGCTTTATATTTTGCTTTCCACTCTTTTTTTTCTGCTTTAGAAAGCTGCGCCATGGATGAGAAACCAACCACTAATAGAAACGATAACAATACAAGTTTTTTCATTTTTTCGATAAAGTCAAATTGTTTTATGTAGTAAATATTGTAAAATTTAATCAAACTGCCAAGCATTATGTACTAATCCATCGAACCAATCATTTTAGCGGGGTTTACCCACGCATCAAATTCTTCGGCTGTAAGGTAGCCTAAATTAAGGGCTTCTTCTTTTAAAGTGGTGCCGTTTTGGTAAGCTGTTTTAGCAATTTTAGCCGCTTTTTCGTACCCTATATGGGTATTTAGGGCAGTTACCAGCATAAGCGAATTATTAAGATTTCGGGTTAGAATTTCCTGGTTGGGTTTAATACCCACGGCACAATTAGCATTAAACGATTGACAAGCATCGCCCAGCAATCTGGCAGAGGTTAATAAATTATACGCCATTACAGGTTTAAAAACATTTAACTCGTAGTGGCCTGTCATGCCACCTGTGCTTACCGCTACATCGTTACCTATTACTTGCGCACAAACCATGGTAAGGGCTTCGGCCTGGGTGGGGTTTACTTTGCCCGGCATAATCGAAGAGCCCGGTTCGTTGGCAGGTATCAGAATTTCGCCAATGCCACTGCGCGGGCCCGATGCCAGCATTCGAATGTCGTTGGCAATTTTCATTAAACTAACGGCCAGTTGTTTAAGTGCACCATGGGTTTCAACCAGGGCATCGTGCGCAGCCAGTGCTTCAAACTTGTTTTCGGCACTTACAAAAGGCAGGCCGGTAAACTCCGCAATTTTGGCGGCTACTTTAGTGGCATATCCTTTGGGCGTGTTAATGCCGGTTCCTACTGCGGTGCCTCCTAACGCCAGTTCCGATAAATGGCTTAATGTGGTTTTTATGGCTTTTAGGCCGTGGTTAAGTTGCGATACATAACCCGAAAACTCCTGGCCTAGGGTAAGTGGGGTGGCATCCATTAAATGGGTGCGTCCTATTTTAACCACCTGCATATATTCGTCCGAAAGGCTGGCCAGGGTATTGCGTAGGGCTTCTACGCCCGGTATGGTGGTTTCTACCACCATTTTATAAATTGCAATGTGCATGCCGGTAGGAAATGTATCGTTTGATGATTGCGATTTGTTTACATCATCGTTGGGATGGATAAATTTATTGCTGTCCTCTAGCGCCCCTCCATGTAAAACATGAGCACGGTTGGCTATTACTTCGTTTACGTTCATGTTCGATTGTGTGCCCGAACCGGTTTGCCAGATAACCAACGGAAACTGATCGTCTAGCTTGCCGGCCAGTATTTCATCGCAAACGGTGGCTATGGCATCTCTTTTTTCCTGTGCCAATACACCCAACTCACAATTAGTGTAAGCGGCTGCTTTTTTTAAGTAGGCGAACCCACGGATAATTTCGATAGGCATCTGGTGGTTGGGGCCACCAATTTTAAAATTAGTACGCGAGCGTTCGGTTTGGGCTCCCCAATATTTATCGGCCGGTACTTTTACCTCACCCATGGTGTCTTTTTCTATTCGATATTCCATTGTGCTATTACTTTAAAGGGCTAAAAATTGTTAAGCAAATGTAGCTATAAAGCATATAAAATAGAGGGGTTTGAACTATTAATACAGGTAGGGTGTTAGCTAAATATTACATTGTTTTCCAAATGAATATGATTTATTCATTGGTTTTGTAGTTTATTAGGAAGCCTGCTTATTAAAGCAGGAAAGTTAAGTAAAAGGAGAGGATACTCTCCTTTTTTTTT
>JALWRJ010000576.1:0-1485 GCA_026994125.1 Cyclobacteriaceae bacterium
AAATGGAACGAAAAACGATACAAAGTGGAGCCCCCTGGGAAGCCAAAGTGGGCTATAGCCGTGCCGTGCGCATGGGTGCTGTAATTGAGGTATCCGGCACGGTGGCACAAGAAAAAGGCAAACCCGTTGGCAAAGGTAATCCTTATGCACAAACCAAGCACATTATTAGCCAGCTAAAACAAATATTACAACAGGCCGGAGGAAGCCTCAAGGATGTTATTCGCACACGCATATACGTAACAAATATAAATGACTGGGAAGCTATTGGCCAGGCACATGGCGAAGCTTTTGGAAACATTCGCCCGGCAACTTCTATGGTAGAAGTATCCAGGTTAATAGAACCTGATTACCTAGTGGAAATAGAGGTTACTGCCATGATTAGCTAAACAGGTTGATTAGATTTTAGCCAGCCGAGCTTAAAACACATAATTAATACCGCTGGAAATGCCTTGCATAGCCATTTTTACATCGTAGCGTTGGCTGGTTTCGTTAAAATTAAAATGCTTGCCTAAATCGTAATCAAATTTAACTTCTAAAAACAGCCTTTCTTTAAGCCTGATGTTTGCCACTAACCTCCAAGCCACTCCAATGGGCACTTCTACATCCAAAGGCACATCATTTTGGGTAATAGCCGTTACGGCTTCTTCCAGGGCATTGTTATCGGCCAGGTTAACAAAAACGGTTGGCCCCAGGCTAAACCAAAAGCTATCATCCGATCTTATGCTAAACAAAACAGGCACTTGTAAGCGATGATACATTTGCAACCTACGCTCCTGAGTCTGCGCCAACAAGCTGGTTACGCTAACTTCGCCACTGAAAAAACTGTATCCCAGGGCAGCTCTAAACCCCATGTGGTCGCTTAGCTCGTAATACATTTCGCCCTCTACATAATAAGTTGCATTATTAGTAGCCGGGGCAATTTCCCAGGTGTTTTCCGGGATAACCGGGTCTTGCAAATACACTTTAGGAAAAGCCAGCCACGAAGTACCTAAGCCACCCTTAATACCCCAGTAAACCTGGGCAGAAGCAGGCAAAACGATAAAACAGGCAACTAGTAAAGCCAGTAATTTCTTTTTCATATCCTAGTGTTTTAAATGCTTTCCAAACCTATAGCCCACGTTCCACTCGATATACTCGGCCACGCTAAAACTAACAGCCCGTATGGCAATACCTAAAATTAGGTGATGTACATGGTATTTTAACCCCATGTGTTGGTAAAAAGCAGGAGGCATACCCGGGTAGTCGGTTTTAATAATTCGGTACCCCGGCTGTAAATAAATAGATACATTATTCATTACAAACTCGTACGAAGCAAACACGCCTAGTTGGAGTTTTTCGTTAAAAGGTACTTTGGTAGGTTTAATAAGGCCTCCGGGCGCAAGCTCAAGGCCTGGATTTTGTGCACCCCAATAAATAAAATCGAGTCCGCCACCAAATTTTCCTCTCCAATTAAAATGATATTGAGCGGCTGCCGAAATATTGTAC
>JALWRJ010000576.1:1495-2590 GCA_026994125.1 Cyclobacteriaceae bacterium
GCCTATGGTAAAGTAGTACTCTATTCCTTTGTTGGTGTACTCGGGCTCATCTAGTTCGGGGTAAGTAAAAGGCTTTTCTTTTCTAAAACTATACGTTATGGCAATGTGGGGAGTAAGCAAGTTCATGCCCGAATTGGGCAGTGAGCTTTGCCCGTTAGAAAAGTGCGAAAAGGCACCACCCGCAGAAGCTTTTAGTCGTGGTGTAATGTGATAAGCCATTTCGAGGCCAGCAGAAATATACAGGTTTCGGAAAGAACCAAGCACTAGGTTGGCCGGATTTACAGCCGGATTGTTGGGCTCCCAATTATACGACATCCCCAGCCTGATAAAATAATTAAACTCATACTTACTGCCCCAGCGTTTATAGGGTTTATTAAAAAATAAGTAAAGCGCATTAGGATAACCCAACTCGTTGGTTTGCGGAAACCCATACGTCAAAAATCCGGCTCCGTACGAAGGGTATTTGAGCATGGCATCGTACACATTTCGGCCACGTGCTTGCCAACCAACTTCAAAACGGCCTCCTGAAACCGTAGTAATAGCCCCTCCTTCCAGGTTGTTTCCCTTTAAAAAATCATCGGTTTGTAGCACATAGCCGTATTCGTAATTGCCACTTACAAAAAAGGCAGGTCGTAAACTGTTTTCGCTATCGGTTTGCGCCTTTGCTACTCCGGAAAAAATCAATACACAAACCAGCAATCGTTTCTTCATAGGTCAAATGTAGAAACTAAAGTGTATTCTTAAAAACCAAAAGCTAGTTTTTAGGTTGCTTATAAACAGGCACTGTGCTGCAAGGTTCGCCAAACATAAGGCTGGCAACTACAGGTTGCAGTACCCTCACCAAAGCTACATAGGCCGACAGGGGAATAGAAGTGCCGCTACACCCCTTAACCACTACCTTGGCATTTTTAAATTTTGATACATCTAACTGTTCAATAGTTTGTTCAAACAGTTGGTCTTCGAGCTGCGCCAGGGTGCCAAAGCAGTAATAATTTGCCACCGAGGTAAGCTTAGAGGCTATCAGCATAAACGCCCAGGTAGGTACAATGGCATCTACCGAGCATGTAATAGCCACATTTTTACCTTTATAAGTTT
>JALWRJ010000577.1 GCA_026994125.1 Cyclobacteriaceae bacterium
GGCTACAACGCTACTGCCCAGCAACCAAAGGCTTACCATAAAAAATTTTAGTACTTGTGTTTTCATAATGTTTACTTTAATGGAAAAAAATTTGGCTCGAATGTAACAAAAAGAATTTGTTAATTATAAAGTTTTTGATTAACAATTTATTAACGTTTGATAAAACAGGAATATACCGGGAAAAGTATTACACAATACTCGTATTTGGGTTACTCAACCCAATGCAATACATCTTTAATAACACTCCAGTTTTTCTTGGGTTGCGTAACCTGGCGGCCAAGTATCCAGTGCTGGTAAAGCTTGTCTATTTTGCCTTGTTTAGCGTTTACAATAATCCAGTTGTTTACATAATCTAAAAACTCGGTGCTTTCGTAGCCCACCGGATAAACCACGGGCACGGTAACCGGTTCGGGAAAAGGGTTAACTACTTTAAACTCGGGGTGCAATAGCGAAATATAAGCGCCCGATTCGGCACTGGTAAGCAGGGCATCTGCAATAAGCGTATCTTTTTCAACAAAAACCGTACTGGTCGGGATGCTAACCCCAATAGTTTGGGGCAGGTAGGTTTGCATAAGCTGCACAAATTCGGGCCGGGCTACATATGCCACACGAAGGCTGTCTAGGGTGCGGGCTTTTTCATACGATTTAAGTTCATCGGTATAGCTTTTTGTAAGCAGTGCCAGGTTTAAATCGAGATACGAGTGCGATACCTCCACCTGGTTAGCCAGCTCGCTCGATAACGGCATGCCTGACATCACAATATCATAGTAATCCTTAGCAAGTTCTCGTTTAATACGGTCGGGGTTGGCCGGTACCAGCACCAGTTTGGCTTTAAGCGATGTAGCCAATAACTTAGCCATTTCAATATCAAAGCCAATTAGCTGGCCTTGCTTATTTCTATAACTAAAAGGCAGGTAGTCTTCAATAAAACCTACTCGCAGTATACCCCGGCTTCTAATTCGGCTTAGCCTCGATTGCCAACCGGTAATTTTTACCGGGCTGGGGCCGGCTTTTTTAAGCTCGGTTACTTGTACATCGGTAGTAAACCTGGGTGGGATTTGCCGGATGAGTTGGTCGTACGTATAGGCATCTTTTAAGCTAAAGGACAAATATTGACGCACCCCAACTATTGTAACCGCATAAAGTGCAACCGTAACTCCTGCCCACGCTGCCAGCTTTTTAAGTGGTAGTTTAAACAGGCCCTGGGCAATACTGGTGGCAATTACGGTTAAGGCTACCAAATGCATGGCTCCAAGTACTACACGTATTCTGTCGGTATAAACAGTAGATACAAAAAAGAGCTGAAATACATCTTTAGAAATATGAAACAAATCGAGCAAAAATGGGATTCCGGTAACAGGAGCAATAAAACTGGATAGCAGCCCGGCTCCTAAAAACAGGGGTAGGTCTGCCCAACCCATTACATGCCCCGAATACCAAGCCGCAAATGGCACAAAAATAAGAATTATAAAGGTTCCTAAATTAGGAAACGGGTACGCCAATGGCATTAAAATATCAGTAGTGCTGCGTGTTTGTTCATTAGCAAGTTGCTTGCTTTTAAACAGTTCGTTAATATTATCGATTAACTGTGGAAGTACAATGATAATTTTACCGGTGGCAAATATGGTAAGCAAAGTAGCTCGGGTAAACGTAAACACTTCTTTATACTTAAACGGAGTTACCACAGCAATAAGCCCGGGAAGCACCCAAAGTGTCATAAGAAGTACTGCAGCGGTATAGATAAGTATATAGGATTGCAGTTTTCCGAATTCTTCCCACGAAACCGTACCAACAGTAGCTGTAGCTATTGCAAATACTCCTAACGGGGTTAGTTTTACAATAAGCTTGTTTACTTGGTTTAAGGCTTTATTAATTACCGACAAATGGTTTAAAAAGCTCTCTTTTCCGGAGACCTTCATTAACCCAACGCCTATAATTATACTAAACAACACAATGGCCGGCACCTTGCTGGCTGCTAACGAATAAAATGGGTTTGAAGGAATATACAGGCTTATAAAATCGATTTGCTCGGGTTTGGCAGTAAAAGCCGAACTAAAAAAATTGCTCGATTGCCATTCCGGTAACGCCAATTGGAGTACAAACAAATTAATAACCCCAAAAGAGAGCAGCACCACCAATACCTTTATACCTATAATAATTAGCTCTTTTCCGCTATCAAACGAAAGCCTTCCAATATTTTCAATTAAGGAAAAAACAATATACGGCAATACCGTCATTTGCAATAGCCCAATAAATGCCTGCCCCAGGTAATCAAAAGGATACGCATACGATCCTAAAAACAACCCGGTAAGAATACCCGCGGCTAAACCTAATATTATTTTAGTAGATAGACTAAACGATCGATTAACCTTAAAAAATGAAGTCATCAAATATTAATTATGTACTTTTAATTTTGAAACTAAAGCTTGAGTTACCGTAAACACTCAGC
This sequence comes from Cyclobacteriaceae bacterium, assembly GCA_026994125.1. GTDB lineage: Bacteria > Bacteroidota > Bacteroidia > Cytophagales > Cyclobacteriaceae > JAKISE01. Next base: position 2,450 of record JALWRJ010000577.1, read on the forward strand.
TTTAATTTGAATACTGTTTAAAGATACATAATCTCATGAAGAAGACGTACTGGTTGGCTTTAACATTATATTTAGCTGGCTGCGCAAGTGTTAAAAAATCGATTGTTGCGCTTGAAAGTAAATACAATTATGCGGCCGGTT
>JALWRJ010000578.1 GCA_026994125.1 Cyclobacteriaceae bacterium
GAAGAAATAAAAGTTTCCTTCCCTTTACTATTGGGATTGTGCAATTGCGATTTAAAAGCCCACATTGCTTTATCGCGTAGTTCCAGATAGTCAGAAACATCTTCTACAAAATCGGGCGTTAACATTTGGCTTTGGATATAATGATACACAGCACGTGGCCTAAATGGTTTTTGCAACACCCCTTCTTCGTGGGTTTCTACTTTCACCAGCCCGGATAAAAATACGGCAGCCTTAGATATCTCAGCCGCCCGTACATGGTCGGGGTGTCTGTCTTTAGGTGCATTAATAAGCAGTATTTCCGGTTGGTATTTACGTATTACCTGCACTACCTTTAATTGGTTTTCGGTCGTATTTTCAAAAAATACATCTTGCATCCCCAGGTTTTCGCGTGCAGCCAGTCCTAATATGTTAGCAGCTTCAGCAGCTTCTTGCAGGCGTAGTTCCGGGCTTCCCTTTGTGCCCATTTGGCCTTGGGTAAAATCAACAATACCTACTTTTTTGCCTAATGTGCAATACTTAGCTATGGTACCACCACAGGACAACTCCACGTCATCGGGGTGTGCCGCTAAGGCTAGCATATCGAGTTTAATACCCATAATTAATTCTATTTTAGGTTGTTATAAAAAAGAAACGCCCACCATGAAAAAAACGGATGGGCGTTTTACTATTGGCCGGCTTAAGCAGGCACTTCTTTCGATTGCAGAAATTTTTCGGCATCGAGTGCGGCCATACAACCTGTGCCGGCTGCGGTAATGGCCTGCCTATATACTTTATCGGCTGCATCACCTGCCACAAAAACACCTTCTACATTTGTTTTGGTAGAACCCGGTTGCACTTTTAAGTAACCGGTTGCATCCATATCCAGGTAATCTTTAAAAATGTCGGTATTGGGTTTGTGCCCAATAGCCACAAAAAAGCCTTCGATATCAATGGTATATTCTTCGTTGGTTTTGTTGTTTAACAACTTGGCTCCTGTTACGGCCTCCTCGCCCAACACCTCCAGGGTTTGGGAGTTCCAAAGCACCTCAATATTAGGAGTGTTTAGAACCCGCTGCTGCATAATGGTAGAAGCTCGTAGCTCATCTCTGCGCACAATTAAATATACCTTTGGACAAAGGTTGGCCAGGTAAGTAGCTTCTTCGGCTGCGCTGTCGCCTCCGCCTACAACGGCCACATTCATACCTTTGTAAAAGAACCCATCGCATATAGCACAGGCCGAAACCCCTTTTCCGTTTAGTTTTTTCTCTGACTCCAGCCCCAGGTATTTGGCCGAAGCACCGGTAGCAATAATAACGGCTTCGGCTGTAATTTCATGGTTATCGTCAATAATGGCTTTATGCGGGTAACTCGAAAAATCAACGCTTGTTACCAATCCAAACCTAACCTGGGTTTCAAATCGTTCGGCTTGTTGTTGCAATTGCATCATCATTTTGGGGCCGTTAATACCTTCAGGATACCCCGGAAAATTTTCTACTTCGTTGGTGGTAGTTAACTGCCCTCCGGGTTCGCCTCCGGTATATAAAACAGGCTTTAGGCCTGCTCTGGCTGCATAAATGGCTGCGGTATAGCCGGCAGGCCCCGAGCCAATAATTAATACTTTAACATCTTCTTTTGTCATAGTTGTAAATTATAAAATCATAAAAAAATCAGGCTTACTACTAAGCCGAAAAAAGTTGAGCAAAGATACAACAATTTTAACCCAAATATGGTTTCAATGAATTGCGACTGGAGGACTGCCGTAGCCTGCGGATGGCACTTTCTTTAATTTGACGTACGCGCTCACGGGTAAGATTTAGTTTAACTCCAATTTCTTCCAAGGTAAGCGATGGGCTTTTTCCTAGTCCAAAATAGTAACAAATTACATCTGCTTCGCGCTGGGTAAGGGTGGCAATCGCACGTTGCACTTGTTGCTTCAACGATTCGTCCATGAGCATATCATCGGGCACCTGCCCATCGCTTTCAAGGATATCGAACAGGTTTAAATCTTCGCCTTGCAGGGGGCTATCCATCGAAATATGTCGCTTGGTTAGTTTGAGCGAGGAGGTAATCTCATCAGGTGCTAAATCAAGCATTTCGGCCAGTTCCTCTGGAGAAGGCTCTCGTTCGTACAACTGCTCTAACTCGGCAAAGGTGCGTGATATTTTGTTTAGCGAACCTACCTTGTTTAGCGGAAGCCTTACAATGCGAGAATGTTCGGCTAACGCTTGTAAAATAGCTTGGCGTACCCACCAAACAGCATAAGATATAAATTTAAAGCCGCGGGTTTCATCAAAACGTTTGGCTGCCTTTATGAGTCCTACATTGCCTTCGCTAATTAAGTCGCCAAGCGTTAGGCCCTGGTTTTGGTATTGCTTAGCTACCGATACCACAAATCTTAAATTAGCATTGGTTAGTTTTTCCAGGGCGGCATCATCGCCTGCTTTAATACGCCTGGCCAACTCTACCTCCTGGGTGGGGGTTAAAAGTTCGACTTTTCCAATTTCTAACAAATATTTATCAAGCGAGAGGGTTTCCCGGTTGGTAATCTTTCGTTGAATTTTTAATTGGCGCATCATAACTTTTAGATAAAAGTTAGTTTATATATATGAA
>JALWRJ010000579.1 GCA_026994125.1 Cyclobacteriaceae bacterium
CCCCAGCATGGTATTCATCACCTTTTTTACCTGGCCTTGACCGTGGCAGGTACTACAGGTTTTAAAGGTTACACCATCGGCTGCTACCAATCGTTTTACTTTAATTTTTTTCTCTACTCCATTGGCAATTTCTTCGAGGCTCAATTTAATTTTAATGCGCAGGTTAGAACCTTTTCGGCCACCTCGGCCACCACCTCGTCCACCTCCAAAAAAGCTATCAAAAGGGTTGTGCCCACCAAAGATATCGCCAAAGTTGGCAAAGATATCTTCCATGTTCATGTGTTGGCCTCCGCCAAAACCGGCACCGCTAACCCCTTGGTGACCAAACTGATCGTACTGTTGCTTTTTGGTAGGGTCGCTTAGTACTTCGTAGGCTTCAGCTGCCTCTTTAAATTTTTCCTCCGCCTCTTTATTATCCGGGTTTTTGTCGGGGTGGTATTTTAAGGCAATTTTTCGGTATGCCTTTTTAATTTCGGCAGCTCCGGCCGATTTAGACACCCCTAATACCTCATAATAATCTCTCTTTGCCATAATATTTGCTAGCTTCCTGTTACTACTTTTGCAAACCGAATTACCTTATCACCTAAATAATAACCTTTTTCGATGGTATCTACAATTTTGCCTTTTAATTTACTTTCGGGAGCCGGTATTTGGGTAATGGCTTCATGAAGCTCGGGGTCAAAATCGGTTCCGGCAGGGGTTTCCATTTCTTTGAGGCCTTGGGCTTGTAAAGTTTTTTCCAGCTTTTGGGCAATAAGGTTTATCCCCTCTACAATGGAGTCTTCGTCTTTTGCATCGCTTGATTTGCCCGCTCGGCCAAAATCGTCTAACACAGGGAGCAATTCAGTTATAATTCGCTCACCGGCCGTTTGCATCATATCCAATTTTTCTTTGGCTGTGCGTTTTCTATAATTATCAAATTCCGAATATAAGCGCAGGTATTTATCCTTTGCTTCGGCCAGCTCGTTGGTTAGTTTTTCTACCTCTTCTTTTGTGCCGGCAGTCGAAGTTTTTTCCTGTTTTCGTGTTTTCCCTTTTTTGTTTTTAACGGTTTCCTGGCCGTTATTTTTAGTTTCGGGTGTATGTTTGGTTGCTGTGTTTTCCTTCTTCTTTGTCATCGTTTTTGCTATTTGCTATGATATAACTATAGCCCGGCCACTTCCGGTATAGGAAACAGTCAGGCGTAAAAATCTGTTTGCCTTTGATTACAATATGTTTGCCAAACCCACAGGTGTGCCAAATTGGCATAAGTTAAATGTTAAAAAGGATAAGGTGATTTTTAGCTAGCTTATACTAGTTAACCGCACTACTAACCCCTCCAAGGAGGGGAATAGGTAAGGAGTTGTGCTACTCCTTTTTAATAAAAAAATCTACCACTTTCGTTGCTTGTATCTGGAATTAAACCCCATTGTAGAAGTAGTTTGCTGTTTTATAAAATTTAAGTAGAAAAATAACTTGACAAAATGAAGTGGAAAGTGATTGAAATTTGTGAGTAACACTAACCAGTTGGTAAATTTTGTCATATTTTATTTTTGCAATGCCACATTGCTAGAAAGGCACAAAGGCACCACAAAGAACCGGTATTTGATATTTTAAACCATAACATTGGTAACTAACCCGGCATGTCTATTTTTGCGTTTAAAAAAAAAGACATGGGTAAAAGTATAAATTTTAGCAAGCTAATAGAATTTCTTGATAAAAGAGAAATTATAAAATAGCCCAATAGTAAACCAGGTATCCACAATGACAAAAGTTTTTACTAGAGGTTATTAAGTAAAATTTATTTTAATGGTTTTAGCTTATTAGTTACATTTATTACTGTTTGTGCACCTTCGTTTGTATTCAACACCAAAATATCCTTTGAATTTGGGTCAAAGTTGTTCAAATCAAATACTTTAATGGTTTGGTTAGCATAAGTTTTGTAATAATATTTTAAAGTTTGAGGGTCGCGGGCGCAAGTTAGTTGTGTATAGTCTGCATAAATAGTACCCTCCACAACTTCACGCGAGAAACCTTTTGGAATGTCAAAATTGTTTAAAATATGAAACACTTCTCCAATGGCTTCATAGGAGGTTTCTACAGGGAGTGCTGTTACACTAAATGCAGTTGCTCTAACAAAGCGCGAAGGGGGTGTAAAATCGCCTGGAATTCCGTTCATTCCTGAGCCTTGTCCTAAGGATTGAAATGTTAACCCATTAATGGTCATTGAATTCACATTTTCGGCTTTTAAATTAGTGTAGTTTCTCAAGTTGGTCATGTGCCAATCAAAACTTGGGGAGTTTGTTATTACGCCAATGGGGTTGTCATACACCACCAGCTTACCATTAATGGGTTCAATTACAATGCTTTTACCCGATTTGTCGTACACTACATAATGAAAAGGGGGGGCTTCTGTTCCCCAACCTTCAAGCACTGTTGGCACAATGGAAACTTCATTGTTTTTGATGGCTGTTTTTATTTCTTCAACTGTTGCAAATTGTGCTAAAATCCAGTTATTAAAATCAACAGGCGATAAAGCTTTATTTTGGTTTTCTTTTGTTAAAGGGGTGTATTCTGCTATAGTTGGAAAATAAAATGCCCCACTAGAC
>JALWRJ010000580.1 GCA_026994125.1 Cyclobacteriaceae bacterium
AAGTTTTTTGGCACCCTTCATAATACGTATAACTTTTTTGCCTTGTATGCCAACCTCGACAACTTTACACCCGGTAAAATAGAAACTGACCTGCTTACCGAAAGCGACCGTTGGATACTCTCGAAACTAAACAGTGTTATTGTACAGGTAGATGATGCCTACAACGATTACGAACCCACCAAAGCCACACGTTTGCTTCAGGACTTTGTAATTAACGATCTTAGCAACTGGTACGTGCGGCTTAACCGAAAACGCTTTTGGATTGGTGAGTTTACAGATGATAAAAAAGCAGCTTACCAAACCTTGTACACCTGCCTGCTTACCATTGCTAAACTGGCTTCTCCGGTGGCGCCTTTTTACACCGACAATTTATACCACGACCTGGTAGGGGCAAGCAAGAGCACACCTGAATCTGTTCACCTGGCCGAGTTTCCAAAGGCAGATAACTCCTTAATTGATGCTGATTTAGAAGAACGAATGAGTTTAGCGCAAGGTATATCATCGTTGGTGCACTCGTTGCGAAAAAAGCATAAAATTAAAGTACGCCAACCGCTATCAAAAATATTAATTCCGGTACTCAACCAGGAATTTAAAGACCATATTAAGGCCGTAGAAAACATAATTCTTACCGAAGTAAATATTAAAGCCATTGAATATATGGATGATGCCTCGGGTGTGCTGGTTAAAAAAATTAAACCAAACTTTAGAACCTTAGGCAAACAGTATGGGGCTAAAATGAAAGATATAGCAGCTGCCATTAGCGCCTTTACGCCCGAGGATATTGCGCATATTGAAGCGGAGGGCAGTTATGAGTTGCAACTACCCAACGAAAGCCTTTCCATTGGTTTGGATGATGTAGAAATTACCAGCGAAGACATACCCGGTTGGTTGGTGGCTTCGGAAGGCTCCCTAACCGTAGCCTTGGATATTACCATTACCGAGGAGCTTCGTAAAGAAGGCATTGCTCGCGATTTGGTAAACCGTATTCAGAATATACGTAAAGATATGGGCCTCGAAATTCAGGATAAAATTAACATTAGCCTTGAAAAACCCGAAGCCATTATTGCTGAAGCCATATCCGATTTTAAAAGCTATATTTGCACTGAAGTGCAGTCGCTTTCATTAGAAGTTGTTCATAAGTTAACCGATGGCCAATGTATTGAAATGGACGAATTTAGCATTAATTTAAAAGTAGAAGTTTAGCAACCATACATTGCCCTTATGCCTTTCTAATAGAATCAAAATGAAATATTATAAGTACTTTATTCTCACAGTAGCCGTTATTGCCCTCGACCAAATGGTAAAAATGCTGGTGTACCATAACATGAACTTGTATGAGGAATTTAATGTGCTCGGCAGTTGGTTTAGGATTCATTTTATTTTAAATGAGGGCATCGCTTTTGGCATGAAACTAAGCTGGCCCTATGCTAAAGTAGTACTTACCTTGTTTAGGTTGGCAGCTTCGGTAGCTGGTGTGTTTTTAATGGTTAAGTATGCACACAAAGCCATACACCCCGGTGCCCTTTGGGCCGGTGCGTTAATTTTAGCCGGTGCTATAGGCAACTTAATCGATAGCCTTTTTTATGGAGTTTGGTTAAACAATGCCCCCTACGATGCCCCATTTAAATTATTTAATGGGCAGGTAATTGATATGCTCTACTTTCCTTTATTTGAGTTTACCTGGCCCAGTTGGTTGCCTATGGTGGGAGGCCAAGAATTCCACTTTTTTAATGCCATTTTTAATGTTGCCGACTCTTCTATATTTATTGGCGTTGTAATTTTATTGGTTTTCCAAAAACGATTTTTCCCTCAAAAAGTAAAACCTGCTGCCTCCAGCCATCCAACCAATAGCCAGACCATAGCAAACCAGGCCATGGCCAATACCCTGGCAGGCACCGAAGAAGATTGCTGTGTGCCGGAATAGGGCTTTTCTTAAATCTCTTATTTTTTAACTTAACAAAATCCACTATCTTTAGTGGGTGTTTAAACAATCGCCATATTTTAACAAGTATATATTAGTTGCTTTGCTCATAGGCAATAGCACAACGCTTACCTTGTACACCATTAATATGCGCATTATCAGAAATATTCCTTTTTGGGATATCGCTCTTTTTATGCCCATTATTGTGGGCTCTACCTTTGGGTACTTGTTTGGGTATTTATATCAGCAGCGTTTACATAAGCAACAAACACTGTACAATGCGATTGAACAGCAAAAATTACTCAACCAAATCCTTATTTTTTCGAATTCTGAAAAATCTATTCAAAAAATTCTCGACCACGCCATACGAGTAATTATAAGTGCTCCTTTTAGCAAGCTACAATCCAAAGGAGCTATTTTTTTAAACGATGGAAACAAACATTTAATGTTAAAAAGCCACCTCCACTTATCGCCCGAACTGCTAACCCGGTGTGGGGAAAAGGGTGTTAAATTTGGCGAATGCCTATGTGGCCAGGCTGCAGCTAAAAAAGAAACCATCTTTAAACATTGTGTAGATAGTGAGCATTCTATTCAGTTTGCCAACATGGCCGACCACGGGCATTATAACGTGCCCATTATTTTTGATGGCAACGTGCTGGGGGTA
>JALWRJ010000581.1 GCA_026994125.1 Cyclobacteriaceae bacterium
GGAGTAACCTACCAAAACAGCTAAAATAGCCAGCAGGCCGGATAATTTTTGCCATTTAAACACCCAGGCCACAAACAAAGCCAAAGCAAAGGCGGTGGTTGTATGCCCCGATGGAAAACTATGGTAGGCATGGCGGGTAACACCCGTCACAAAATGTATTTTTTCCTGTGTAGCCGTATCGAAATAGCCCACCGGCCGCATGGCATTTGAAAAAACAACATGTTTAAGTAGCTGTGCCAACAAGGAAGAAAGCAAAAACACCACAGCCCCCATGACGGCCTGCCTATAGTTATACAGCGCCAATGCCAGGATAAGCACTGTAAATACAAGGCCATCGCCTAAATAGGTAAACCATTTAAAAAAGGTATCGGCCCGGGTGCTGTAAAAGTTGTTTATTATAAAAAAGCGATTGGGTTTAGTGTAGGCTAACATTAGGTACCCTCCGACTAGTAAAAAGATTGCATACACTGCAAAAAAGTAGCGATAATCTTTGATAAACCTAACCAGGGAAGCCCACATAGCTTAGCCAAATATTCGTTTAAAGAAATACCGTACCGACACTCCTAGCACACCCAGGCCATAGGTGCTGCTTCGTACAAAATTAATGGACGAAGCTTCTTCGAAATACTTTGTTGGGCAGGTAATTTCGGCCACTTCGAAGCCTTGGAACAAAATTTCGGCTAAAAACTGGTTGTCGAATATAAAATCATCGGAGTAGGCATTAAAATTAACTTTTTCGAGTACCTCGCGTGTATAAGCCCGGTAGCCGGTATGGTACTCCGACAGCTTTTGGTTCATAAGCAGGTTTTGGGTAAAAGTTAAAAACCGGTTGGCAATGTATTTATACAAAGGCATCCCTCCTTTTAGAGCCCCTTTGCCCAAAATACGCGAAGCAATAACCACCGGATACACATCGTTGGCCATCAAATACACCATCGACTTAATAAGCTTAGGCGTGTATTGGTAGTCGGGGTGCAGCATAATAATTATATCGGCTCCTATTTCAAGTGCCTTGTTATAACACGATTTTTGGTTGCCACCATAACCTTTATTGGTCTGGTGCTCAATAATATGATGAATCCCCAGTTCCTTTGCAACATTTACAGTATCATCGGTACTGCGGTCATCGGTTAAAATAACCTCATCAACAACATCAAAGGGGATTTCTGCCCAGGTTTGGCGTAAGGTTTGCCCGGCATTATAAGCCGGCATAATAACTACTATTTTCTTAGAATCGACCATTTTATTTTATAAAGTTGCAAATATAAGGTTATATCTTATCAATAATTATGAATGGGAGTTGACAATTGATATTTGATTTTAGTTTATTTGCGCCATGGAAATTTTTCTGCATCCACAAACCTATGTAGCCTTACTAACCCTTATTTTGCTGGAAATAGTGTTGGGTATTGATAATATTATATTTATTTCGATAATTACCAATAAACTACCCAAGCCAAAGCAGGCTAAAGCCAGGCTTGTGGGCTTAGCACTGGCTATGGTGTTTAGAATTGGCTTACTGCTGACCATTACATGGCTCATTGGTTTTACAGCACCTTTGCTTACGGTAGCCGGGTTCGAGTTAAGCGGGCGAGATTTAATTTTGTTGGCCGGAGGACTGTTTTTAATAGCTAAAAGTACCTCCGAAATAAATAACAAACTGGAAGGTATTACCCACCATCAAAAAGATAAAAAAACAGGCTCTTTTATGATGGCCATTGTGCAAATTATTATGCTCGACCTTATTTTTTCGTTCGACTCCATCCTTACGGCCATTGGCCTAACCGATGATGTTATTTTAATGATTTTGGCTGTTATTATAGCGGTGCTGGTAATGATGGTTTTTGCTGAAAAGATAAGTGCCATTATTAAACAGTACCCTTCGTTAGAAGTACTGGCCTTGGCTTTTTTAATTTTAATTGGTTTTACCCTGACCCTGGATGCCATCCATAAACATATTCCTAAAGGTTATGTTTATACCGCAGTGGCCTTTTCGCTGGGGGTGCAACTCATTTTAATTAAAATAAGAAAAAAAACCGACCCGGTGGTGCTGCATCGAAAGTTGGAAGAATAGGCCAAGAATTTGGTTACCACACCACTGCCCCTACCATGCCAAAGCTAAAGCATTGTAGGCAGGCTCAACCAAAATTTTATTGGTAAAAACACCCACCATAAAGGGAATACATTAAACACCTAACCTTAAACACATTTTAGGGCTTGCTGAAAAAGTCTTAGCCCTTTACTATCAGCCTGTTATAATTTACCCTGCTTTGTAACACCCGGCCACCAGGTGTAAATAACCATCATTGGGAATAGCAAATAAAACAACATAGCAAATACGCCATTAATCTGGTTATGGGCAAACATAGCCCACAAGCCAAGAGGCAAGGTGGTAAAGCAACTTAGCGCCAGCACGCGGTCGTAATAGCGAGGTGAGTTTATTAAAAAACGCCCCACCAACGTAAAACTAAGCGCCAACCCCAACCACTTTATCCAGGTAGCTAGTTGTAAAGCCATCATATTAACGGACTCGTGACTAAGTGCTTTAAACAATTGAAAATTTTCGGCCGCATCGGCCA
>JALWRJ010000582.1 GCA_026994125.1 Cyclobacteriaceae bacterium
AATACACTTAGGTTGTAATTCTCTGAACCTCTAAATTTATAAATGTTTGCCAGTGTATTTTTAGGATTAAAAGGCCTGCTAAACTTATCATAAAGCCCTAAAATACCCACTTCAAGGTTCGATCCGCTATAGGTTATTGCAGTGCCGGCCAGTTGTGCGGTTAACGAATTTTGAGCTTGCATTTCGGATAAGGTGCGGTGTAGGCCGCTGGTTCTAATGGAGGTAACTCCGGTAAGGCTATCGGTTATTTCCGCTGTGGCATCGGTTTTTTTGTAGGAGTAAAACACCGAGGCCTCCCACTTAGGCCACAGGGCAACGGTGGCTCCGGCTCCTCTAAAAAACCTGAACTCGGTAAGCGAAGTATATGGTTGTATTTTTAGCGTGGTTTGTATGGATGTGATGGAACTGGCATTTTTACCTACCAGAAAACCGGCTCCCAGCAGCAACCCCTGGCCAAACTGGAGCTTATAATCGCCTAAAGCTAATTGCTTAATTCGTCCCTGGTTTTGTATGTAGTAATGAAACGAATAAAAGTCAGGGCCTGTATAGAGCGAATCTGTTCTGAAAAATAGCTCCCCGGGGTCTTTTTGGGCTGTAAATCCAAAGCTGGTATGGCCTGGGTTTACAAATTTTACACGTAAATTATATTGGTAGGGGTCGCCCATAAACTTTCCATTATCAAATGCAAGGGGTAACTCAACGGCACGGGCTGCGGTGGCCATTACCATGTTGTTTTGAGGAGCCAGGCTTTCTTTTAAAAGTTTGCCAATGCGAATAGGCTGGTTAAAACTAATAAAAGGAAGAATAAACTTAATGTCTTCCACACTAAGCGAAGCCACCGCCATTAACTGATATTTGTTTTCAAAATTACCTAAGGTATTTCGATAGGTCAATATATCGTTTATTTGTGCATCAGTGAGTAGGCGTAGCGAGGCAAGCTCATCATAACCGGCCGAATTTATATTTATTGGGTTGTTGTAAAACTGCATTAATAACTCAAAGTACGATTGGTTATCTGCTTCTTCGCCCTTGTTTAACAGAATGTTGGCAATATGGTTTTCGATGGGTTCCGGTTCCGATACCTTTTGTGCCCAGGCTGCCTGGCTTACCACCAACAATACACCCAAGAACAAGTTACTTCTCATGGCTATTGGTTAATGGTACCCCAATTGAAAAACCTCCTGACCAACCTAAATTTTGCTGGTAAGCACCTGTTAAGTTAAGCTGCATTTGGAGCCAGCTTAAACCAACACCCACATAGCCGGCTGTAGGCTTAGGAACAATGCCGGTACGTACACGTGCATAGGGCGATAGTGCATACTCAAATCCTGCACGCACCACGGCCGGGTGGGCAATATCTTTTTCAACCGAGGCAGTAAGAATAAGTTTTTCATGGGGGTGGTAGTTAATACCTATTTGCACCTGGCTGGCCGGTTGGCTGCCGGTAAGCGTATCAAACTTGGCCAGGTTTAAGTTAGCCAACGCCATACCTACAGTAAATTGCTCCCCAATATCAATCTGCCCGCCTACATCTACATAAAAAATGCCTTGCGTGCCTACTTCGGGCACCCTCAGTTGGTCGTAGGTGGTTTTAAGTCCCAGCGTTGTTTTGCCCAGTCGGTGCGCCACCGATGCCACCGCCTTGGTTTTAGAAAGTAGTTGATCACCAAAATAGCTAACCCCCACGCCCAAGGCTGTTTGGCTAATCGGAAAGCTAAACCCAAAAGCGCCATCGTTAATCCCCAACGAAACATACTTGCTTTGGTAGGCTGCCATCAGCTGCATTTGGTTAAAAGGCATGCCGGCAGGGTTGTAAAACATGCTCCATGCATCTTGTACTGCTATGCCACTACGTGCCATGGCCTCGTAACGGGCTCCAAAAAAAACCGGCTCTTGAGCCAAACTGGAATGGTAACCGATGAACAGGGCAAAGCCCAATATAAAATGAAAGCTTTTTTGCAAAGTAGATTGTTTAAAAAATAATTTTGAAGCGCAAATTAAGTATTTTGAAGGCAAGCACAAAAGTTCCATTCATTAAATCCTCTCAAGGCTAAAACCTTGTTCTTTAAAGCAGATAAAATATATAATTCTGTAATTTCTATGCTTTGGTTTAGTGGGCGATGTTGCTATGTTTGTGTCTTGTAATTTTTCAATGGCAAACCTATTAAGCGATATTAAAGCACCTATCAGTTCCGAAATAGAGGAATTTGAGAAAAAATTTAGAGACTCGATGAAGAGCAAGGTGTTGCTGCTCGATAAAATAATGGGTTATATTGTAAAACGCAAAGGCAAACAAATGCGCCCTATGTTTGTGTTTTTGAGTGCCGGAGTTAGCGGTGGTATCTCCGAATCAACACATACCGGGGCTGCCTTAATTGAGCTTTTGCACACCGCTACCCTGGTGCACGATGATGTAGTAGATGATGCCAATTACCGCAGGGGGTTCTTTTCAATAAATGCCCTGTGGAAAAATAAAATAGCCGTGTTGGTAGGAGATTACCTGCTTTCGCGTGGGTTGTTGCTTTCGGTAGATAACGAAGAATTTGAATTGCTGAAAATAGTTTCAAAAGCCGTTAA
>JALWRJ010000583.1 GCA_026994125.1 Cyclobacteriaceae bacterium
GTGTTAGCGGGCGGTAAAGGTTCGGTAGTTTCCGAAGGCTTTTGCTGGTTGCCTTTAACATCAAGCAAAAACTCCGATACATCTAGTTGGAGTAACTCACTAAATGGGGCAATTAATGGAGCTACTTCCTGTGGAGGCTCGGTGAGCCCTTCAAAGGCCTTATCAAAAAGCTCGGAGCTTGTTTGGTGGGTTGCCCAGGCCGTAAGCAAGGCATCGCGCATGTGGCTGTTAATTTTAATAAACCGTTGCAAATCCTTTACTTCGTCCAGGGTAGGTGCATTGCCTTCAAAGCTATCTACTAAATTTTCATAAAATTTTAGAGGCGAAACAATAAGTAGCAACGTATCTGCTACTGCTTGTTGCAAAAGCGGGGTTAAGTCTTTTTGAGCCACTAAAATATGTTTCGAAAGCAAATTCATAAATTGAGTAAGCCCTTGTTGTACTTCGGGATGGGAAAAATCGAAATATGGGCTTTTTAGCTTGGCCGTTTCGGCTTTCCATTGTTTAAAAAGTGTATAAAGCACAAATAAACCTACTTGCTTCACCGGAATGTCAGTCATAATATCGTTGCCCGATAATGCTTTGCGTTGTTGAAACAACGACTCGCTAAGTAAATGAGCGTACTTAGCTGCATATTGTTGTAAGGCAGGCTCGTTCAATTTGTTCTCCATAATAAGATTTTGTTCCTTTGTATTTAACACCATAAAAATATGCCTAAAATTTCTATTTCTAATCAAGCTGGCAAAGTTGTTTCGTTTAAACTAAACAACGAAAAACCTCAAACAGTTCTTGCCTTATTACAGGCCGAAGATATTAGATGGATGCATGCCTGTGGAGGTAAAGGGCGTTGTACCACTTGCCGTTTTAATATTGTAGAGGGAGCCGAAAACCTGAAACCGCAAACGGCCGAAGAACAAAAATTTATAGAAGCCGGAAAAATTAAGCCGACCCAACGTATGGCCTGCCAGGCAGTACCTGTAGGCTCGGTAACCGTTGAAGTACCCGAAAAATGTAAGTTGCCCGGAGTAAATTATAGCTATTAATGTTTGTAGAACAGCCTATTCCGAAAGGAGAAAAAAAGGGAGCCGGATGGATGGAGGTTATCTGTGGGTCTATGTTTTCGGGTAAAACCGAAGAGCTTATACGCAGGTTAAACCGGGCTCTTATTGCCAATCAATCGGTCGAGATTTTTAAACCGGCCATCGATACCCGCTACCACGACACCAATGTGGTATCGCACAACGAAAGCTCGATACGCTCTACTCCGGTTCAATTTGCCAATGATATTATTTTGCTTTCGGGCAATAGCGATGTGGTAGGTATAGATGAAGCTCAGTTTTTTGATGATTCGTTGGTAGAGGTGTGCAACCAACTGGCCGCTATGGGCAAGCGTGTAATTATTGCAGGCCTCGATATGGATTTTGAAGGTAAACCCTTTGGCCCTATGCCTAACTTGCTGGCCCTAGCCGAGTATGTTACCAAAGTGCATGCTATTTGTATGAACTGCGGGGCACTAGCTTCCTATTCTTTTCGTTTAACCAATAATACACAAACTGTAATGCTGGGTGAGCAAAGCACGTACGAGGCAAGGTGCCGCAAATGTTTTTTAGCCGGGCAGGCCGAAAAAAATTAAATTGGTTATAGCAAACAAATTACATAACGGTTGATAAAAGCAATTAAAACCATAGGTATTGCAATGGTAGCCTGGCTGGGCTTAGCCAATGTGCTTGTTGCGCAAAACATCCCGGTAGGCACCTGGCGCACCCATTACTCCTTTAACACTACCCTGGCAGTTACCCAAAGTAATAGCCGGGTGTATGCCGCTTCGGCTGCCGGTGTTTTTAGTGTGGATAAAGACGGGCTTAGTATAACCAGCCTAACCAAGCTAACCGGTTTAAGCGATACAGATATTTCATCTATTCATATTAACCCCTCCAGCCAGGCATTAATAATTGTTTACCGTAGCGGGCAAATAGATGTTATTAAGGATAACCAGATAACCGGTATCTCCGATGTACGCCTCTCGGACATAATTGATAACAAAACCATGTATGGGATGTTTGATGAAGGGGTTTATACGTATTTATGTGGGGAATTTGGTTTGCTTAAGATAGATACCGAAGCCGGAATTATTCGAGAATCGTTTTTAAACCTAAGCCAAACAGGAGCTAATTTACCTGTATATGCAGGGGTTTTGTTTAACGATAGCCTGTTTGTGGCATCGGAGCAAGGGGTAATGGCCGGTAGCTTGCAGGCCAACTTAAAAGATTATAACCAATGGAAGCGGTTTGATAATACCGATGGTATTAATTCCGAAAAAACTAAAGTGATAGCGCTTTTTAATGGGCGACCAATTACGGGTAATACCACCCAGGGCTTAGTGTTGTATAAGCCCAACGGCAAGTGGAATGCAGTTAACAAGCTACAAGGTGCTGATTTTGCCCAGATAACTACCAATGGAAGCACATTAATAGTTGCCAATGATAGCTTGTATGCATATACCAATGCAGGGGTGGAGCCTGTTATTGATGCGGCCCTTACCACTGTGCGCGATGCCCAGGCCGATGGAGATG
>JALWRJ010000584.1 GCA_026994125.1 Cyclobacteriaceae bacterium
TTTCCATTTGAGCTTCCAAAATTTCAAACCACAAATCCTGAGCTTTTACGGTTCTGCGGGCGCGGCCTTCTTTTTCGTATTTTTGGTACAGCCGTTCAAATTCTTCGCCATAGCAATCGGCCAGGCCGGGGGCTTCGTTAGGGCAAAACAACGACCACTCCTCGTTTTTTTCTACCCGTTTCATAAACAAATCAGGTACCCACAGGGCATAGAATAAGTCGCGAGCTCGAAGCTCTTCTTTACCGTGGTTCTTTTTTAAATCAAGGAAAGCAAAAATGTCATCGTGCCAGGGCTCCAGGTAAATGGCAAAGCTTCCTTTGCGTTTGCCACCGCCTTGATCTACATAGCGTGCGGTCATATCAAAATTGCGAAGCATAGGTACTATGCCGTTCGATACTCCATTGGTTCCTTTTATATACGACCCCGTAGCACGTATGTTATGAATGCTAATGCCAATACCCCCTGCTGATTGCGATATTTTAGCGGTTTGTTTTAAGGTATCGTAAATGCCATCAATGCTGTCTTCTTTCATAGTAAGCAAAAAGCAGGACGACATTTGTGGCTTGGGTGTTGCTGCATTAAATAGGGTAGGCGTGGCATGGGTAAACCATTTTTCCGACATCAGGTTGTAGGTTTCAATGGCTGCTTCAATATCATCCATATGTATGCCAATGGCTACCCGCATAAGCATGTGTTGGGGGCGCTCTACTACCTGTCCGTCCAGTTTCATTAAGTACGAACGCTCTAAGGTTCTAAACCCAAAGTAATCATAGCCAAAGTCGCGGTCGTAAATAATGCTGGAATCGAGTAAAGCAGCATGTTTGTTTATTACGCCATACGCTTCTTTCGAAATAAGCGAAGCATTCTCTCCGGTTTTTGGATCGATATAGGTGTAAAGTCGTTTCATGGTATTAGAAAACGACTTGCTGGTTGTTTTATGCAAGTTTGAGATGGCTATACGTGCGGCCAGTTTAGCGTAGTCGGGGTGGCTGGTGGTTAGCGATGCGGCTGTTTCGGCCGCCAGGTTATCTAACTCAACGGTGGTTACGCCATCGTAAATACCCGAAATTACTTTTTTGGCAATGTCCACCGGGCTAATGTATTTGGGGTCGAGTCCATAACAAAGTTTTTCGATGCGGGCTGTAATTTTGTCAAATTTTACAGTTTCGTGGCGGCCATCTCTTTTTACTACTAACATTTACTTTAAGGTTGGTGGGTTAATGATTGGGTGTTAAAATTCTTCGTCTAAACTAAATTTTGGTGTTTCTTCTGTATCGGAAGTTACTCCTGCCTTTTTGTATTCTCCTACTCTTTTTTCAAAGAAATTCGTTTTGCCTTGTAACGAAATAAGCTCCATGAAATCAAATGGGTTGGAGGCATTGTATTGTTTGGGGCATCCAAGCTCCATAAGCAGGCGGTCGGCTACAAATTCAATGTATTGGCACATTAGTTCTGCATTCATGCCTATCAGGCCTACCGGCAAAGCTTCGGTTACAAACTCTTTTTCAATACTTACAGCATCTTTAATTATATTAATAATAACTTGTGGATCTAACTTGTTTACTAAATGGTTGTTATATAGCAAACAGGCAAAGTCGCAATGCAGGCCTTCATCCCGGCTAATGAGTTCGTTTGAAAAACTTAGCCCGGGCATTAGCCCTCGTTTTTTGAGCCAAAAAATAGAACAAAAACTACCCGAAAAAAAGATGCCTTCTACGGCAGCAAATGCAATTAATCGTTCTGCAAAACTGCCTTCGTCTATCCATCGCAAGGCCCACTCTGCCTTCTTTTTAACAAAGGGCATGGTTTCAATGGCATTAAAAAGATGGTCTTTTTCGGTTGAATCTTTAATGTAGGTATCTATGAGTAGCGAATATGTTTCGGAGTGGATGTTTTCGATGGCTATCTGAAAACCGTAAAAGAACTTAGCTTCGGTATATTGTACTTCTGCCACAAAATTTTCGGCCAGGTTTTCGTTTACAATGCCATCGCTGGCTGCAAAAAATGCTAATACATGGCTAATAAAATGCCGTTCGCCATCGTTAAGGTTGGCCCAGTCTTTTAAATCCTGGCTAAGGTCAATCTCTTCGGCCGTCCAAAAACTGGCTTCGGCTTTTTTGTAAAATTCCCAAATATCGTTGTGCTGTATAGGAAACAACACAAACCGGTTTTTGTTTTCTTTTAATATGGGCTCTTCGGTCATCCTTATTATTCGATTTAAAGTCGATACTACAAATTGCTTACAATGCACCCACCAGGTTATTGCTCAAAAGACCAATAAAAAGCAATGCAAAACGTGCCAAAGCTTTGCAATAAAAACCACTTCTAAAAAAATGTTTGTCTGCCGAACCTGACAGAAATATTGGTGGGAACACCTTCTACAAAAAAGAACAATCTTAATCGAAAAATCAAGCACTTTATTGAAAGATTTTGTTTAGCTATTTGAGCAATAGTTTTGTGTAAAAAATGTATATAAATAGCTGATAACCAACCAATTGCATTGTTTTTATAAAACAACTACTTAATTCTATATAGCTCATTTAGAGGCAATTGCAAACC
>JALWRJ010000585.1 GCA_026994125.1 Cyclobacteriaceae bacterium
CAAACTAATATTACATTTATTTCGTACATTTGGGTATGCTAAGTGTAACCAACAACCAGATGGCTCAAAGTAAATTCGACACTAAAAATGCCATTCTTTACACTAGGTACAACGGCAAGTTCAATTTTAAACTCTTACAGCAACATGCGGCTCATGTAGAAGCCATTAGTCAAAAGCATGAAATAAAAGCAATTATAACCGATTTGCGTAGTTTACTCGGTTCATATAACAAAGCAATGGATTATTTTAAACACAAGGGATACCCAATGGTTAAACAAGCCGGGCTAAAACTACAGGTGTTTGTAATATCGGACGATATAATCATTAATTACTTAACCGAAAAGCTAATGGATACCCTAAAAAGCAATAACATTAATTGCAAGTGTTTTAGTGATGATAAAGAGGCTAAAAATTGGGTTTTAAAAGAATTAAAAAATATAAATGAGTAACTTTTTGTTAGACAAAACTGTTTTTTATATTTTAACAAAAAGTTTTTATGCACATTAAAAAACTCTACAGTTTCCGGTATTTAAAAGAACAATTTGATTTTTCGTTGGCCGGAAAATGGTTAATATACGGTACTGTAATCGGGCTGGTAAGCGGCATTGGAGCCATTGTCTTTCAATTACTTTTATCAGCACTAAAGCAGGTTTCATTTAGGTCGCTTATGGGGCTTACTCCGTTGGCTCCCGGTGGCGATGCCGATTTATTTGAATTTGCCTTAGGTAATTTTACGCCTTACCTGGTGGTGTTAATACCCACCCTGGGCGGTTTAGTGGCCGGCTACATTGTTTATACCTTTGCCCCAGAAGCCGAAGGCCATGGCACCGATGAGGTTATTAAAGCATACCATAAAAAACGAGGCATTATTTTGGCCAAGGTGCCCATTGTAAAATTGATAGCCTCGGTAATTACCATTGGCACCGGAGGCAGCGGAGGGCGCGAAGGTCCCATAGCACAGATTGGTGCAGGTTTTGGCAGTTTCTTTGGCAGAAAACTTGGTATTAACACCAAAACCAGGCGCTGGCTGATGGCCTCGGGCATGGGTGCCGGTATTGGAAGTATTTTCCATGCCCCGCTTGCCGGAGCCATCTTTGCTGCTGAGGTACTTTACTCCGACCCCGAAATTGAATCCGAAGTACTTTTACCGGCTACTGTATCTTCCATTATTGCCTATTCGGTGTATTCACTCGTATTTGGTTGGCACAGTATGTTTATCGAATCTACCATGGTGGGCTTTTCGTCTCCTCTGGAGCTTATCCCTTACCTTATTTTGGCCATTGGAGTAGCTTTGCTCTCACATATTTACATACGTGTATTTTATGGTATAAACGACCTGTTTAAAAAACTTAAGATTACTAATATTTTTAAACCCGCCATAGGAGGTTTCTTAACAGGTTCACTCGGGCTGCTAATGATTACCATGCTTAACGACACCACTTATGTAGTTGATATTATGGGAGGCGGATACGGCATTCTCCAGGAAATTTTTAATAATGGCGTAGAACATATTGGTGTAGTTTTACTGCTGGCAGTGGGTGTGCTCAAAATAATTACTACCTCATTTACCATTGGCTCAGGGGGTAGTGCAGGTATTTTTGGCCCTTCTATGGTTATTGGCGGCACTTTTGGTGCTTCCATTGGCTTTATCTGCCAATCTTTTATGCCCGGAGTAGTGGTAAACCCCATTGCTTTTACCATTGTAGGTATGGCCGGTTTTTTTGCAGCCGCTGCCAACACCCCCCTTTCAACAATTATTATGGTTAGCGAGCTCACTGGAAATTACCAATTACTGCTACCCACCATGTGGGTTTCTACCATTGCTTATTTTATTGCGCGCAAGTGGACTATCTATCGAAGCCAGGTTCCTAATATGAACCACTCACAAGCGCATTTTGGCAAGTATTCGCCTCAAATTATTTCGGGCACTATTGTTGCCGATGCTTATAAGAAAAATCGAAAATTTACCTTGGTAAAAGAAACGGCTACGTTTAATGAAATAATTGACTTGGTGGACCACTCCCGCCAGCGTGTATTTCCGGTAGTTAACGAGCAGGAAGAACTACTGGGTGGTTTTAATATCGAGGATATTACCCATGTATTGCACGAACCTGACCCGGACATTGAAACTGCTAAAGAGCTAATATACACCAAGTTACCGGTAGTGCACTTGCAAGATAGCCTTGAAAAAGCCAACCAGTTAATGAACGAAAGTTATATGGATGAAGCCTTGGTAGTAAGCGATACCGAACATAAAAATGTGGTGGGTATTATTACATCTTCCGATATTGTGCTTACCTATAACCGTAAGCTTAGCGAAATGAACTTTGGCGATACCGATGACCGCATTGATATCCCTACAGATACCAGTGTATTAGGCGCCATTCAATTACAAAAACTAATTGAAAAAGATTTGCTCCTCCTTCACCCTGACGACAGCCTGCGTAAAATTGTAGATGCCATTGTACATTCTAAGCGAAACCTGTTTCCCGTGGTGGACGAACTACACCATTTACATGGCATCATTTTACTCAATGATATTCGTAGCATTATGTTTG
>JALWRJ010000586.1 GCA_026994125.1 Cyclobacteriaceae bacterium
GAAAAGCCTGAGGCAAATTAGGCCATTGCACCCTTCCATTAAAAATAACCCGGTGCATGGCAGTAGAACCTGTAAACCCAGGATTTACACTCATAGGTGCTGCGTTAAATTGAGAAAAGGTAGGGTCGATTTGCGCCTGTAACCCAAATGGAATCGCTATCAGTACAATCAATAAACTTGTTATTCGCTTCCTCATCTTTACAAATATAAACATTCTACCTAATCAAATTAACATCACCCACAATTGTTGTTTGCTCGCCCGAAACGTACACCAGCTCCAGTTTATATACATACACACCTGCTGCCATAAGCTTACCGGTATTAAAATGGCGTCCGTTCCACCCCTGAGTTTTGTCATTGCTTTCAAACAGTAAGTGCCCCCAGCGGTCAAATATTTGCATGTTAAAACCATCATCGCGTACTCCTTTTATACGAGGCAGGAACATGGTATTAGAACCTCCTGCTCCATTATCGCCTCCTCCGGAACCACCATCACCTAAACCTGAACCCGGGAAAAACCCGTTAGGTATATCCGAAGCACCCGATTCCACCACTCGTACTGCTTGAACCAAAATGGTGGTATCGCTACAACCGGTTGCCGTGTTAGTAGCAATTAAGGTTACATCGTACACCCCAGGATCGGAGTATTTAAACGATGGCTCAAATTCTTCTGAATCGAAAATGCCATCGCCATCAAAATCCCATTGGAAGGCATCAGCCAACCTGCTTAAGTTAGAGGTAAACATAAGTTGGTCGGGTAAAAATACCACCTCAGGCCTTACACTTAGCGAGGCAGTTGGTAACTCATAAATCTCGATTAAACCAAGTTTTGTTTCGGTATCCTTAACACCCAATGGGTTGCTTCCTTCTAACGTTACATTTATAATGCCAGGCTCAAAGAAAGTAAATTCAGGATTTTCAGCTGTAGATGTACCAATGGTTGTTCCATTTTCATTTACAAATGTCCACACATACGAATTAGGATCTACAGATTTAGAAAGGTTTTCAAAAGCCACAGTCAGTGGCATACAACCGGTAGCACTATAACCATCAGCTACTTTAAAGTCCACTTCAGGCACCGTTGGTTCTACAATAATTGGAACAATTTTTTCGGATACACAAATACCACTTGGATCACGAACGGTTAGTTTAAGTTCATAGGTTCCAAAGGCAGCATACGTATGTGATCCCGGATCCACATTGGTGGTAGTAGTGCCATCTCCCCATTCCCAAAGGGTTGTCCAGGCATTTTTATTTAGGGTGGTATTGGTTACTGTTATGGTTGGATTATCAATGGAAATTGTAGTGCCTGGTGCTACGGTAAAGTCAGCTATTACTTCAGGGTACACCGTAATTTCGGTTACTACTTCATCACCACATCCATTTCTACTACCTTGGTAAACCACTTCGTATATAATAGTAGAAGTAGTTGTATTACTTAAGGTATAAGATGCTGCAAAAGAGGTTTGCACATCATTTTCAGCGGTTGTTCCTTTTTCTCTCCAGAACCATTTGCTACCCAATACTCCTTGCGAAATATTATTAAAATTAACAGTTACAGGACTACATCCTTCGGTTACGCTAGGCGTAATGTTTAGTGAAACCCCAGCATTGATAGTTACAAATTCCGACATTAAATCAGTACACACCACACTTCCGTTTGTTCTACGGGCTGTAAGCACCGGTGAGAACGAAATATCGCTAAATGTAGAGTTATTTACATATTGGTGCGTAACGGTTGGATCGCTGGAAATCAGCACGGGTGTTCCATCTCCAAAGTTCCATTCATATTGGGTACCTGCCTGGATATTGTTATTCGTAAAGGTTACATCTAAAGGTGTACAACCACTCGATGTATCAATGGCGAAATCGGCCACAGGAGACTCTACGGTTACAGTTACCTGGTCGTTTACAGGGTTAAGCACACAGCCATTTACATCTTTAATACTTTTAAAGGTATAGGTAGTGGTAGTAGTTAAGTTATTTAATGCTATAAAATGCGAGTTGGCTATGTTTGAAAGAGTAATATCAGAAGTACCGTCATTATACACAATTTCAAAAGGTGCAGTACCCACTGTCATGGTAAAGCTAAGTAGCGCAGACCCACCATTACACACCACGGGTTGGTCTATTCCAATGGCACCAACCGGAGTAGGATCGACAAATACAACCACATTTATTGGCGAACCCACACAGCTATTTGCACTTGGCCCAACCGGTGTAATTTCATAGGTTGCGGTTTGTCTGACTCCCGTTGTATTTACAAACGTATCGGTTATAGGCGCGGTACTTTCAGTAGCACGGGCAGTTCCACCAGTAATACCTCCAGTAACAGTAGGAGCCGGCCACTTAAATTTAGTGCCTGCAAGGCCATTGGCGTTAGCAATGGTATAATTAAGTGCCACATTGCTACAAACTTGAACAGTTTGTCCGGGTGTTACCTGAGGAAGCGGCTCAACAGTAACAGCTACCACCACAGAGCTACCCGTACAACCTGCATTAGAAGCAGCAGCTGAAGCTGTAGGAGT
>JALWRJ010000587.1 GCA_026994125.1 Cyclobacteriaceae bacterium
ACACAACAGCAAAGCCGGTACATACTTGTAAAAAGCCACAAATCCAGGGGATTTATTACTTGAGGTTTTAAAAATCACCATCAAGATGGTCATTAGCAATCCTAAAACAATGGCATCGTTGGTAATAAAGGGTTCGGCTTCGTGCATAGCTGTAGTTAATTTGCTACAAGTATAGGAAAAAGTGACTAAAGTATTTTAAAGTGACTAGCGTTTGGAGTGCTACTTCATTACTAATAACTATGAACCAACAACCTTCACAATCTCTTTAAACTCTGCTAACATCATAGCGGTGGCTCCCCAAACATGGAAACCATTAAAATTAAAGAAAGGGGTATTAATGATATGATTTCGAACAATCAACTCCTTCTCTTCCACCAAATTATCATTTAACAATTCCTGCAAACTTACTTCAATGAGTTGGCTCACTTCACGAGCGTCAAGATTAAACGCTGGCTGGGTCGTTGCCACTCCCACCACCGGCCTTACATTAAAATGGCTGGCTATAATATACAAATCGGTTAGGCGCCCTATTACCCTAATATTTTTAGAGGGTACACCAATCTCCTCTTCGGTTTCACGCAATGCAGTATCAATAATGGTAGCATCCGCTGCTTCAACTTTACCCCCGGGAAAACTAATTTGGCCTGAGTGTGCCCCATTATAAGTGTGTCGCTGGGTTAAAGCAAAGTAAATTTTCTTATTTTTAGGATACAGCAATAGCAAAACACCCCCCTCTTTAGCTCCCTTTTTTACTTCAATCGAAAACCTATCCATTGAATGTCCCGAAGTGGGCATCATCAATTTTTGAGCCTCTTGCCCCGGTAACGGTAACATTAACCTTTGTTCAATTTTAGTAAAAATTTCTTCCATAATATCCATAAAATTTTCACTTAGCATTAAATTAGCGAAAATTCGCCACATGGAAATTTCATCGCAAAATATTCGGTTTATATTCGGCCTCAAATTAAAGCAACTGAGAACAGAAAACAACTATTCGCTCTCAGAATTATCAAAACATACGGGCATTTCGAAATCGTACCTAAACGAAATTGAAAAAGGAAAAAAATACCCCAAACCCGAAAAAATAAACACCTTAGCCAAAGCACTGCACACCTCGTACGACCAACTGGTTTCGTTACAACTCGATAAAAAGCTGGCTCCCATTTCCTCGCTCATCAAATCAAATATACTCAACGAATTACCCCTCGATTTTTTTGGAATTGAAGCCCATGATTTGCTGGTATTACTCTCCAATGCCCCCACACAATTTAGTGCTTTTGTAGATGCCATTATCCGTATTGGCCGAGAGCACGATTTTAAAGTGGAAAGCCTTTATTTTTCGGTGTTGCGCTCGTACCAGGAAATGAACAACAATTATTTCCCCAAATTGGAGCAAGCCGCCAAAAGTTGGCGTAAAAAAATGCAACTAGGCCATTCGGCCAGGCAGTTAAAAAACAAACTTATAGAGCAACTTACCCATCAATACCATTATCAAATTCAACTCGATGGATTTAGCTTAAAACCTACGCTAAAACACCTGAGACACTTAATGTTGCCCGGCTCCCCTCCTCGCTTGCTCATTAATAAAAACCTAACCGAAGCACAAGTTATATTTATACTTACACGCGAACTAAGCTATTGCCTGTTGGACATTAAAAAACGACCGCTTACTTCATCCTGGATAGAAAGCCAATCGTTTGAACACGTACTTAGCAATTTTAAATCGTATTATATGGCCAGTGCGTTTTTATTGGACGAACGCCCTTTTACCAAAGGCTTGGTCGATTTTACGCAAAAGCCGGTGTTTAACCCACAAGAGGTAGTAGATTTAATTCATTCAAATAATGTAAGTGCAGAGGCTTTTATGCTGCGTATCACCAACCTGGTTCCAAAATATTTCAGGTATTCGAATCTGTTTTTTACGCGCTACAACCACACACTTACCGATGATAGCATTGTGCTAAACAAAGCCTTAAATGGAGCAGGGTTGGGGCAGAGCAGCGCTAATAACATAGGAATAAAAGCCTGCCAACGCTGGGTAGCCCTGCAAAATTTAGCGCTTCTTAAAGAAAATCCTCAATCTTTTTGTTCCATTCATAAAGTAAGGTTCCAAAACGAGCCTCAACAATTTTTAGTTATCTCCATGTCGCACCCGGTAACACCCGGCCACCAATTAAACTGCACCATTTCGGTAGGTTTTTTAATGGATAGCCGGTTTATGGCACAAACTAAATTTGCACACAACAGCAACATACCAGCACACACGGTAACTTACAACTGGCTGGCTGCCCAAACCAATGTGTACGATGGTATTTCTACCCGACCAATGTTGGCACGCGAACAAGCACGAGCCTATTTAAAGGAAGAAATTAAAAAAATGATGGAATAACCAGTCTTTGTTTTTTTATTTAGAATAATTATAGATAATATACTCCTCCAAAACTAATTGGCAAGTTCGTGCTTGAGATGTATCTTTGAGCCATCACAAACATCTTAAAATAAGCCTACATTATGAGTTGGATTATC
>JALWRJ010000588.1 GCA_026994125.1 Cyclobacteriaceae bacterium
CATTGCCAAATTCGCTTTCCTTAATCAGGCTTTCTTTAATAATAGGTACCGCAAGGCGGTAATCAATTTGCTGGTTTAAGGTATGATAGCCTCCAATTTTAATATTTCGCACATTGGTTCCCACATTCATGTCGGCAATAAAAACAGTGTCGTTCTTAATTAAAATACTATTTTCAATTTCAGAAAATCGCAATTTCGCTAAATTTTCATCTTCGTTAATCAAGTAATCCGATAACGACATGATGGGCTCAAAATTATTAAGTTCGCCTTTTTTTACATTTAGCAATGCTTCGGTATAGAGCAGGTTTCGGTGTATGTTCCACCTGGATGAAAAATACACTTTAGTAAACACATTGGCATTTAACAACCCCTTAATGGCTTTATCGGTAATAAAATTTTGCCCAAAATTACCAAATACATAAAAAAGGCTATCCAAGTAAATTTGCTCGGTATGTGCATTTGCTTCGATGTAGTAATCGTTATTAAATTGTTGTAAAACCTTACCCGAAACTGCATTTCTTCCTCCCAACCCTGTAAAAGTAGCTTTTAGCACATCTACCTCATTATTTTTTAGCTGCAAACGGGCACGTATATCACGTCCTTTGAATTTCATAAAATTAAGATTGTCCACCTGCAAATCAAGGTTAACGGTATACAAAATTTTATGGTTGTTAGTTTTAGGTTTGGTAGCAGTGCTATCTTTGGGTGCTGCCACTACATTTATAATTTCATCTAAGTTAACTTGGGGGCTTTCGACACGAACACTAGCCTTATAAGCGCTAAGTGTTTCGTTTTGCTCGCTTCGTTGCAATTGGCCATTTAGTACCAGCTGAGTTTGCCCGTAACTTACATTTAGGCTTTTAAAGTTAAGTGCGTTATTGCCAAAACTAAGTTCACCCGAGAGGTTATTTAATGGCAAACCATTAAAATTACTTACCGAAACACTATCAAAGGCCACATCGCCACGAGCGTTAATGGGTGCAAATCCTCCCTTGGGCAAAGAGGTTAAGCCAGTATTCAAATTTACTTGCAAGGTGCCTGAGGCGTTACTGTTAGCTACTAATTTAGGTGCCAGCAGATTAAATAGCCAGGAAGCATCGAGCGTACCCTGGGCTGCCAGGTTAATGATAGGTTTTTTAAAATTGGTAAGTGCTCCGGTAATGGCTACCGGATGGTTGTTTACCTTAGCTTCAAGTTTTTTTAAGGCAAATTGAGCCGATGATAAATCCCATAGTTTTTTCATTTGCACACTTCCTTGTACATTTATATGCTGCATGGGGTACGATAACCTGGCATGGTGCAATTCAAAATCTTTTAACGAAATTTTAGCTTGTAAACCGGGCCATAACTTCCCGGAAAAATAGCCTTTAATAGTAGCATCTAAATCAATTTCGCCTTTTCCTTTTAAAGGGGCAGCATATTGCTGCCAGGCAGCAGGCAGTATGGACACAAGGTGGTGAAACTTAATCTTTTTACCTGTAAACAATATATCGAGCTTTGTTTTGCTACCTCGCACTATATTACCCTGCACACCAAACTTTGCATACTCCACCCCTATGGTGCTCTGCCCAATGGTAATAAGTGTAGGTGCCACTGTTAATTTGGTAGCTACATAAATATTACGGTGCAGCAACCATTTTTCGCCCTCCATATTGGTTTTTTGTAGTCTAAAATTGGTTTTTACGTCCAATTTCAAGTTGGTTTTTTCAGCTATTGCACTACCCTTTAGTTCCTCAATTTTATAAGTTGCATCTATTTTTTTGAGGTCATCTTTGTTTCGAATAGTTACATTTTTAAACAGGACTGAGGTTAAAATTAAATCACCTTTTTCATCGTTTAATGAATCCTTTTTATTGACAACAAATACATCAAAGTTAGGCTTGCCCTCTTTAGAATAATGAATAAATAGCTCTGCATTGTGAACCTCGAGCCTTTCAATTTGAACTCCTTTATTAAAAAGTGAACGTACGTTTAAGTTAAAATAAAGGGTTTGACTGGTTAATAAGAGTTCGTCTTTAAAAGCAGAGTGAAATTTAACATCGGTAAAAGCCACCGAAATATAAGGCAATCCTTGTAAAAGTTTTAGGTCAATATTCCCTACCTCCAACTTGGTTTTTATATGCGCATTTACCTCATCAGTAAGCAATTTAATGATGTCTTGTTTATACACAACCACCGAAAGTGCTGCAACCGAAAGTAACAACACCAACAAAATAAGCATATACGAAACTGCTTTACGAATTAATTTAAAAAACATAACCCTCAAATGTAAGGCAAAGTTGGGATTTTAGTAAAGAGAGCAAGAAGGGAGTTTTGAGTGTGAGTTTGGAGCAAGAGGAGTTGGAGTGTGAGTTTGGAGTTGGAGGAGTAAGGAGTGTGAGTTAGAGTTGGGAGCAAGAGCGTTAACAGATTCACCTGCACACTCAAGACTCACACTCATTACTGCCTTGTGGAGTCGCAGGGATTCGAACCCTGGTCCAGCTAGGGAAATCATATACCCTCTACATGTTTAGTTTCGCTTT
>JALWRJ010000589.1 GCA_026994125.1 Cyclobacteriaceae bacterium
CCGCATCAGAACGATGTAAACTATAGTTTAGCACGCAGTTTCGTTTGTATGGAATTGGTTTTAAAACACTAAGCTAAGAAAAATCGCAATAAAATAATAATAATTTAAGTTTAATGCCGTTTTAAGCAGTTAAATTACTGAATACCGATTGTGCAAAACTTATATTATCGGCCAGTAAATCGTGCCATAAATCCTTATCTATAATGTATAAAACAGTGTTTTGATTGGCCACAATTACAGCCGATTCCATAGCTTCATCATCCAGAACCAATTCTCCTATAAAATCATTTTGGTTTAATGTACTCCTCACAGTTCCTTCCTGGTAGTAGGTTAAATTGCCTGTAACAACAAGGATAAATGAATTGGCCAGGTCTTTGCCCAGGCTAAGGGTATCGCCTGCTTCCATGTATTTTTCTGTCATAGAATCGGCCATATAGCTTAAGTCCAGGTAGGTTACATTAGAAAACAGGTAGATAGATTTTAAAAATAATGTTTTTTCGAAAATTAATGAACCTTCACCAATTTTTTTATCTAAACTTAACCGTTGATGGCAACTATATTGAAAGTCCTCACTAAGCCGCAGTATATTGGAATTGTACAAATCTATATCGATTTGATAAAGCGCCCAGGCTGCCATTTCCTGAATCATAGTATCCGGGTTAAACAAGTTGGCAATAATATCATTGGTAAATATAGTCTTTTTAAGTGAACCCATTTGATATAGCACACAGCACTTTGTCCATCGGTTACTTTGTGTAAAATCGCGATTTAGTAAAAATTTAAGCACTTGCATGGGTGTTAGTTTTACGCGGGGGTAAAACACTTCGAGCTTTTTAACTTTATCGGCTACGGGTATTTCATCAAGTATTGGGATTATTTTATTTTTTAAATCCTCCGAAAGCAGCACATCCAGCATTTCGATGGCCAGGGTTACCCCTTCGCTGGTGCCACTTTCAAGGTTTTGCCTTACCAGGTGAATGGAAGCTGGATCGTACAGCATCGAAAGCAAGGTATAAATATGCTTTATATCGTTTTGGTTTTCTTCTACCAACGATTGGCTCAAAAGTTGGGCAAAGTTGTCTTTAGGTATTTCGAGCGAGGCCGCCAGGTTCCAGGCAATATCGCCAATATCGCTCTCAATGGCGTATTTAATCCGGGTCATTTGCCCAATATCGGCCTTAAAACCGGCTTCGCTTAACGATACAATTACCTGCGAAGAAATAATTTTATCGGGAAAATCTATTTTAGCCCATAAATATTGAATGGCTTCGGCACCACCAATACGACCCATGAGTTGCACAATTTTTACCATTAGTTTGGCATCTTGCCCCGAACGATGAAAACTATGTTCAAGTGCTTTAAGGGCATCGGTACCAATACGCACAAGGGCACTTTTGGCAAAGTTCGAAAACCTCGATGATTTTAGGTTTTCGATGAGGGCAATAAGGATTTCGTAAGAATATTTTTTTTCGGACGACTTGATAGCTGCAATACGTACTTTCGGGCTAAAATCGGACAATAATTCTACGAGGTAAAACATGGCTTTGTCCGACTCCATATTGCCGATAAGTTCGGCTCCATATTGCCGGTCTTGTACTTTTTCGGACTTGCACAAACTTGCAATTCGTTTGACCGATATATCGCCTTGCGACAACAAGTTAATCAAGTCGGATTGCGATAATTTAAACCGATGATTTTCCTGTTCCTGTTGGTTGGCGGCCACAATGTATTTATCTGATACCGAAAGCCCTTTAATGGCATTCATGGTTTCCTGAGCAAAATTGCGCACAATACCTTTAGGATGCCGCATAAGGGTATTAAGCGCATTATTGGTGTAGTTGGGATTCATTTTTTCCAATAGTTTATAAGAAAACACCGCTAACCCCGGAGATTTATTGAGTAAATTATTTTGTACGGTAGTTACCACCGATTCATACAAAACATCTATCTCTTCAATATTAATATGTTTAGTTTCTAAACTTTGACGTAAACGATTTCGGTATTGCGCATACAATCGAGCTGCAAAATACAGCCATCCTATAACCACCAAAATAATTAGGTACGAATAATAGATAGGTTTAAAAAAGGATAGAAAACCAATAGAAAGAATGGTGGCGGCTGTAATAGCTTTGGCAAATTCATTCACCACTCCTTCAATTTTAGTTTGAATATCGAACCTAATATTGGATGGCAGGGTCATAAAAAATATTTTATATGTAGGATTTTCCAGCGCATCCCTTAGAAAGGTAATAATTAGTTTACTAATGGCAATAAACACAAAAAACACGTAGTAATCGCCACTACCTACATTAAAATCCAGTAAAAAAGAGGTGGCAATAATAAGCAGGGTAACTAAGCCCATAATTACCGGCAAAATCATTAACGATACTTTTAAGCCATAGTCGGCTATAATACGGTCGTTAAAAAAAGTTTGAAAAACAAAGCTTAAAATGAGTATAGCACCATTAAACATACCTAAAAACTGCGATAGCTCTCGCTGCCCTTGAGGGGTATCGGGGTATTGTACCGTTAGCGAGGTAAGGTAGCTGTTTTCAACCAATAAATAGGCAAATACAGAAAAGGTTATAAAGGTAGCCAGCAGCACCACGTATCTATCTTTAAACATTTCTCCAATAGGTACAGTTTGTTTATCATCTCCTACACGTATAGATTCTATGTTGTACCTTTTTAAAATAACGGTTAAAAACACCAGGGAACCAAATATACTCGAGCTGCCAATTAGTAAAAAATCGAAAGTTTGTGGCAGCACCAGAACACCGGAACCCACCGCTGCAAAAGTTAAAATAGCTGCAACCAGTTGCCCAGTATCTATCCCTCCAATTATACGTTTCGACTGCCTTAAATCGAACATGCGACCAAATACTCCCCAAAAATTAAGCAAGAAAATAGCCACCGAAGGCCCCAACAAGGTAAAATGGATAAAAGCCAGATGGCGACTATATGATTCGGGAAGTACTTTAAAGGCGATATATAAGCCTATAGTTACCAAAAACAAGGTGGTAAGGTTTACAAACGAAAGAATAGAATACCTTAACTTACTTTGCAGGTAAACAAACACTGAGGTAGAGAACACCCCGGCCAATGCGGCCGAAAAAATACCCCATCTAATATAGCTTTCGCCCAATTGAGTTACAAAAATGGTTTCGGCCGACACCTGAAAAGTGGCCAAAAACACGCCCATAAAAAAACCAAACCCCAATAAAAGCAATACTTTTTTTTGCTCGTCAGGTTTAACGTTTAGTGCCTTATAGATTAGCTTAAACATAGATTTGGTTAAAATGATAAGCTATATTACAACAAATAGCTCATTTATAAAGCAATTTGCATAAAAAAGCCCGGCTTTCACCAGGCTATGATGCTAAATTGGGTTGTTTAGTTAACGGTTGTAGAATCAGCCGGGGTTACTTTTTGGCCTGCCTTGTATTGTTCGTTTAGCCCCTTAATAATTTCTTCAGTTATATCGTAGCTACTATCTCCATACCATATTTCACCGGCCGTTGAATATTTAAAAATAAAATCAATGCCCTTGCTTTTGCCATAATCGGCTAAATAGGTAGCTACTTTTTCGTAAAGTTCTTTATTTAACTTAGCTTCTTCCTTTAATAGCTCTTGGGTAAGCGATTGCTGGTATTGTTGCAAGTTTTGTTGCTTTCGTGTTAAGTCTTCTTCAACAGCTCTTGCCTGAGCAATGGTCATATTGTTGGCTGTTTGCTGAAAATCCTGAATTTGTCGTTGCAATCCATTAGCACGGTTGGCAAACTCCTTTTCGTACTTGGCTCGCTTGGTTTCGAGCTGGTCGTTTATTTCAGAAAAATACAAATAGTTAGCGGCCAACGAATCGGAATTAACATACGCAAACGAAAGTTTTGGTTTGGCAGGTGTTTCGGAGGTTGTTTCGTTTGCACCGGTATTAGGTTGCTCACAAGCGGCTAACATCAGCATTCCGCCTACTAAAAAGATAAATGTTTTTTTCATATACGTTTGTTAATTAATGGAGCCAAAAGTTATTTATTTTGCGCTCCCATCTTAAATAAATTAAATTTTGGCAAATAAAGTGCTTTGATAACTAAGCCAAAAGAGAAAACTCAATTAATTCCTAAATTATTATTCTTCTAAGGAGTGCGTTTCAAAGGTGTACAGGGTAGTATCTAACTGTAGGGAGCCGGCAGTAAACTGCTTTACAAAATCAGCAATTACCTGGTCGGTTATAACTTCTACATGCAAGCCTACATCCAGCCCCACTCCAAAATCAAGGCTGGTATCAAACTCAATATGTTCTTTCACTTTTACTTCTCCCTCCTCTTCCATTTCTAAAATCAGTTCTGTCATGTACAAGCCCATTTCTTCTTCTTTCTCGCTAAGTTCGGCCAGGTCGCCATTTTCATCTACCGTGTAGGTCATGGAGTTAAATTCCGGGTAGCGTTCCCTGGTTTTTTGCTCGGCTAGTTCGTACAGTTCGCTATGGTGGTTTAGCCTAAGGGTATAAATAACGGCATCGTAAATAACTTCTTTTTCTTTGTACTTACCAATAAACATAAAATTTACGTATTCATCTCCATTATCCTCATCCTCTACCGGAATAAAGCCGTACTCATTTTCTTTTTCTTTGTATTCTGCAATTACTGCAGGGTTAAAACCTTGGTTAATGGTGCTCATGATAATCGAATTTCTAGAAAATTACGAAAATAAATTCAGAAGTAAAAATAAACAGTTTACTAATGGTTTTTAGACAATGTATTTACGGTTGTTTTCTAAACCAATCGGCATACATAATGTAATTAGCAGCGGTACGTTCAAATACGTCTTTTTGGTTATCACCCACCTCTTTTATTTTTTTGGCAGGCGTACCTGCGTAAATGCTATTGGCTTCTACCACCGTATTTTCGAGCACCACAGCTCCGGCTGCAATTATGCTTCCCGAATGCACTACGGCATTATCCATTACAATGGCTCCCATTCCAATGAGTACATTATCGTGTATGGTACAGCCATGCACAATGGCGTTGTGAGCAATAGATACGTTATTTCCAATTTGGGTGCTGGCAGTTTGGTAGGTACAATGAATCACTGCCCCATCCTGAATATTGGTATTATTGCCTATGGTAATACGATGCACATCGCCACGCACTACCGCATTATACCACACACTGCAGTTATCGCCCATGCTTACTTCGCCAACAACTGTTGCATTTTCTACCAAAAAACAGTTTTTCCCAAAGGTTGGTGTACAGCCGCGCACCGATTTAATTAAAGCCATTTTATTTATTCATGTTTCAAATTACTACACACACTTGCTTATCATTTTGTTTTATACAAGTATATATGCTGCAAGTAGTAGTTTCCTACTTTTAATAGCAAAAATGAAAAACCCTGAGTGAATAAACTAATTTTCTGCCAATATGTCATTTTAAATTTGGTTCGTATTACCTTTGCCATTCAATTTTTAAGAAATGACAACAGTTATAAAAGATATTTCTATTTTAAAGGAAGAAAAATCGGATGCACCAGCAGCCGAACACCACATTACACCGGATACTAATACAGGTAACAAACGGAAGCTTTACATTGAAAGCTACGGTTGCCAAATGAATTTTGCAGATAGCGAAATTGTAAGCTCTATCATGGGCGAAAATGGGTTTGATACAACCTCAACTATTGATAATGCAGATGTAATTTTACTCAACACTTGCTCGATACGCGAAAAAGCTGAAACAACCATCAGGCACAGGTTGGCACAATTTAACGGAGTAAAAAAAAACAACCCCGAGGCCATTGTAGGTGTACTGGGTTGCATGGCCGAACGCCTTAAAAAGAATTTGCTTGAAGAAGAAAAAGTAGTTGATTTGGTAGCCGGCCCCGATGCATACCGCGATTTGCCTAATTTGGTTGCCCAGGTAGATAATGGCCAAAAAGCTGTAAACACCATTTTATCGCGCGAAGAAACCTATGCCGATATTAACCCCGTGAGGTTAAACTCTAATGGGGTTACAGCTTTTATTTCTATTATGCGAGGGTGCGACAATATGTGTGCTTTTTGTGTGGTTCCTTTTACCCGGGGCCGGGAACGCAGCCGTGACCCACAATCGATTGTAGCCGAAGCCCAGGATTTGTTTAACAAAGGCTACAAAGAAGTAACTCTGCTGGGTCAAAATGTAGATTCTTATAAATGGTCGCCCAACCGGGAGTTAAAAGGCAAGGCACAAATAGAAAAAGCCAACGAAGCAAATGTAGTGGTGTTTTCGGAGTTGTTGGAGCGAGTTGCCCAAGTAAGCCCCGAGTTGCGTATTCGGTTTTCTACTTCACACCCAAAAGATATTACCGATGAGGTGTTGCATGTAATGAAGCGCCACGAAAATATATGCAACTACATCCATTTACCGGCTCAGAGTGGCAACTCTAGGGTGTTGGAATTAATGAACCGCACCTATACACGCGAATGGTACCTGGATAGGGTAAAAGCCATAAAAAATATTTTAGGAGACGATTGTGGTATTTCATCGGATATGATTGCCGGTTTTTGTACCGAAACAGAAGAAGAGCACCAAGATACCCTTACCCTCATGGATGAGGTAAAATACGATTACTCATTTATGTTTTTTTATAGCGAGCGCCCCGGCACTCTGGCAGCTAAAAAACTTAGCGATGATGTACCTCTGGAAGTAAAAAAGCGAAGACTCAACGAAATTATTGCCAAGCAACAAGAACACTCGCTTGAGCGCAACCAACGCTGCATAGGCCACACCGAAAAAGTACTGATTGAAGGCTTATCTAAGCGATCGGAACAACATTTTTTTGGGCGTACCAGCGCCAACAAAGTAGTTGTTTTTGAAAAAGGAACCCATGCCATTGGCGATTACGTACAGGTAAAAATTGAAGACTGTACAGCTGCCACCTTGTTTGGTAAAGTAGTAAAACCAACACCTAATTAACCATGAACGAAACCGACTTACAACGAATTAAGCAACGCTTTGGCATAATTGGAAATTCGCCTCAGCTAAACCATGCCCTGGAAGTAGCCATGCAAATTGCTCCCACCGATATGAGTGTGCTAATTACAGGTGAAAGCGGTAGTGGTAAAGAATCGTTTTCTAAAATAATACACCAGTTAAGTGCCCGAAAGCATGGCCCTTTTATTGCCATTAACTGTGGAGCCATTCCTGAAGGCACCATAGACTCAGAACTATTTGGACACGAAAAAGGCTCGTTTACAGGTGCTATTGATGCCCGAAAAGGTTATTTTGAAGTAACCAACAAAGGCACACTATTTTTAGACGAAATAGCTGAACTGCCCCTAAACACACAAGCCCGGCTACTACGGGTGCTTGAAGTAGGTGAATTTATAAAAGTGGGTTCTTCTAAAGTACAAAAAACCGATGTGCGTGTAATTGCTGCCACTAACATAGGCCTGGAGGATGCCGTGCAAAAAGGTAAGTTTAGAGAAGACCTTTTTTACCGGCTCAGCACCGTACCTATATTTGTACCTCCCTTGCGCGACCGTGGTAGTGACCTGGAGCTTATTTTCAGAAAATTTGCAGCCGATTTTAGTGAAAAATATAAAACAAAACCACTTAAACTAACTCCGGAGGCCATTTCAGTATTGCATACCTTTCGGTTTCCGGGCAATATCAGACAACTCAAAAACATAGTAGAGCAGATGTCGGTGTTAGAAATGGAAAAAACCATTACTGCCGATGTAATGCGCAAGTATTTACCAGCCGCCAAATCGATACACCCGGTGTTGTACCAAGGCCATAAAGAAAACGAGAGTTTGTCGGAACGCGATTTGTTATACAAGGTACTTTTCGATTTAAAAAATGATGTAACCGACCTTAAAAAATTGGTACACGAAATAATTGAAAATGACGGTAATGTTAGTTCGGCCGTGCTTGATAAACATAAGCATTTATTAGAGGCAGAGCCGATACATAACCCTACCGAACCCACTGTAGTAGAGCCGGCCTCCCCTTTGGTAATAGATGTGCCCGAACAGCCCACCCCTACCGTTTTCGATACGCATACCAAAATTGAAGATATTCCGCATGAATTAGAAGAAGATGATTCGTTGAGTATAGAGAAAAAAGAAAAGGAGTTGATTATCAAGGCATTACGAAAAAATAACAACAAACGAAAATATGCGGCACAAGATTTGGGGATATCGGAACGAACCTTATATCGAAAAATTAAACAATATGATGTATAAACAAAAAGCCCTGTTCGTTTCTATACTTTTATTTCTGTTACTGGGGCTAACCTCTTCGTGTGGTGTGTACAGTTTTACCGGCACCACCATATCGGCCAAAACCATATCTATTCAAACATTTTACAACGATGCCAACAATGGCCCGGCCAACCTGGGCATTCAATTTACCGACCGCCTACGTGATTATTACCAGCAAAACACCAGCCTAACGTTAGTAAATGAAGATGGAGAATTACAAATTGAAGGAGCCGTAGCCAGCTACCGTTTAAGCCCGGTTGCCCCATCGGCTGCTACCAGCACCGAAGTAAACGACCAGGCCAATTTAACCCGGCTAACCATTTCGGTAAAGGTAGATTATGTAAACACGCAGGATGAAGAACAAAATTTCTCAAAAAAAACTTTTTCGTTTTATGCCGATTTTGACAACGATAAAGGCTTAACAGCCGTTGAGGATGAACTTATACAGACCATTTATGACCAAATAATTTTAGACATCTTTAACGCAACCGTTGCCAATTGGTAAAAATTTCTTAGTTTTACTTTAAGGAAGCCCCTGCATACCAATAACCTTATTAATTTGTGAAAAAGGAACGCTTTAACGAAATGCTGCATAATTATGCATCGGCCAAAGACGAAATTGGTTCTTTGAGCAAGTTGGCACGTGATTATCCGTATAGCCAGGTACTACATTTATTGCTGGCTAATGCCTCAAAAAAAGAACATACAGCCGACTTTAAGCCCCGCTTAAAAAATGCTGCCTTTTACAGCACCGATCGGAGTATTTTAAAAAGCCTGATAGAAACCAACAAAGTACCCAGCGAGCCTAAAGCAAACCCAACCACTGCTCCTTCGCATGCAACAAATAGCCCCTACCCTTTGCATACAGCTAGCCTGGCCGATACCGAAGCGCTGGTAAACAGTGTATTAAAAAATTTGGAAATTTTACAACAGACTAAAAAAGAAGCCGAAGCCTGGTTAAATGACCAAACAAGCAAGCCCAAAAAGAAAACCACGGGTAAAACCGTAAAAAAAGCAGCAGGTAGTAAATCTACAACAAGTAAAAGGGCGCAAACAAAAACAACCACCTCCAAAACAAAGGCCAAATCAACAGGCCAAACCAAAACCAGTAAAACTAAAAAAGGAGCATCGGCACTTATCGAAAAATTTATTAA
The DNA here is from genome assembly GCA_026994125.1 of Cyclobacteriaceae bacterium. Classification (GTDB taxonomy): domain Bacteria; phylum Bacteroidota; class Bacteroidia; order Cytophagales; family Cyclobacteriaceae; genus JAKISE01. Next base: position 9,394 of record JALWRJ010000589.1, read on the forward strand.
GGAAGAGCCCAGTATATCTAAAAACAAGGCACCTACAGCCGATAAGGAAGATATGGCCAGGCAAAGTTCTACCATGCGCGAGGATATTGTAAGCGAATCGCTGGCTAAAATTTATATAAAGCAGGGTAAAATAGAGAAGGCCATTGATATTTATAAAAAATTAATTTGGAAACTTCCACAAAAAAAGGCGTTATTTGCAGCTCAAATTGAAAAACTAAAGAAGAAGTAATGTTATTATTTTTATTAATACTCATCCTGATAGCCGCAGTTTTGCTCATTTTAGTGGTATTGGCTCAAAACCCCAAAGGGGGTGGTTTATCGAGCCAGTTTGGAGGATCAGGAGCCAGCAATATAATTGGCGTTAAAAAAACCAGCGATTTACTCGAAAAATTAACCTGGGGCTTTGCTATTGCCATTGTGGTGCTAACTATGGGCTCAAAAGCCCTAATGAACACTAATTCAAGTGGCGAAGAAATTAGCCCTAATTTAGAACGAGCTACCGAACAGCAACAAGTATTGCCTCCTACCCTGGATACCGGGAGTGACACTGACACCACGGCTAACTAAGAAATTAAGAAATTAATACTCAAAGGGGCTTAAGCCCCTTTTTTTATGCCAAAAAATAAGTGTAACTGCAATTTTGACT
>JALWRJ010000590.1 GCA_026994125.1 Cyclobacteriaceae bacterium
TTTTTTTGCAGTAGCATTTAAAGGCGATTGTTCGATACTATCGATGCGCGCCAAAGGTGGTGGTTTTTTATAAATTGCTTTAATAAAGTTCTGAATATTGATGAGGTCTCCCCAAGCATCAATTAACACACCTTCGCCGTCATTTAATACCGTGCCAGTAATGTCATATTTTTTAGCTAATTGCCAAACGGTTGGTCTAAAACCAACGCCTTGCACTAAACCTTTTACTCGTAGTTTTATACCTTCGTTACTTTCTATATTGTTAATGGCTAAGTTTGTCATTGTTAATGAACCGTGCAAACCATACAAGGATCAAAAGAGCGAATAATATGTTGAATAGCAACCGATGTTTTGTTTTCTTCGCCCACATAGGTGTTTTGTAATGCCTGCTCTAAAGCACCAGCAGCACCGTTTACATCTCGCGGTGAAAAATTCCAAGTGGTTGGGGCTATAATTTGGTAATTTTCTATTTTGCCATTTTTAATTTTTAGCCAATGCCCCAAACTACCTCGTGCTGCTTCAACTAACCCAAACCCTTGAGCATTTTTCGGTAGCGTTGCGGTCGTACAAAAAGGTGCTTTTACTTCTAAGGCTTGGCACCAGTTTTCCATTTCTGGTACGACTAACGCCAACTCTAACATTCTAGCGACTATACGGCTGTGTACATTGGTGCCATTTTCTTTAACAAGGTTTTGAATAAGTGGCTGGCCTGCTACCATCTGTCTCGCTATTGCGCCTACCTCCATTACCTTTTTATTTAACCGAGGAGCTTTACACCAACTGTAACCATGTTCTTCATTGGCATCAGGATTGGTTCTTCCATCAAAAGGATGGACGGCAAGTTCGCCCTCATTCATCCAACTGTGTGATACATCTTCGGTAATCATTTGTGTATCGAGTTGCATAAACTTTTGTTGCCATGTACCAGTGCGAAACAAGTGTTTGTCGTCATGTTGATATGCTCCAAAACTCATGAAACTGTCGACCCCTTGCCCTAGAGCAGATAGCTTTAAGGAGTCTGAAATACTTAAAAATAAAGAAAAATCGGCATCGGTATGCTGTTTTCTCCATTCTTGTAAATCGTCACTGGTTTTTAGAGCATTTATATTTTCTAAACTATCATCAAATAATGTCTCTTCAAGAAACAATCTAAAACCACGAATAATGGTTAATAGTTTAATTTTTTCTTGGGCTTCAATAGGACGAGTTGTGCCACCTGGCTGTATTGCTAATGAGTGTGGCCATTTACCTGCCAAAATACCTGTTATATGTAAAAGGTTAGCACGGGCAGGAAGTACCGTTTTGGTAGCAGTACCAATTTGTGCTTTAAAGCGCTTATGTACGGTTTCAAACCAGGGTAAGTGAGCGTAACAATCACGGGCAAAATCAGGCATAAAAAACAGGTAAAAATGGCTTAGGTGGTCAGCCATGTTTTCTGCGGCTAAAATTAAATTGGTGGCAAACTGTCCATTTATAGTTGCTTTTATATTTTGAGTTGCTGCTAGTGCTTGTGCTGCAGCTACCGATTGAGAAACTGAACAAATACCACAAATTCTTGGTGTATAAACTAAGGCATCTCTTGGGTCCTTATTTTTTAGCATATGCTCAAAACCTCTAAACAAAGGGGAATTAACCCAAGCTTTTGTAACACGGTCATTTTGAACTTCAACTTTTACTTCAAGATCACCCTCTACACGGTTAAAAGGACCTAATATTCGTTTAGTTGTTTTATCGGTCATTATAAAATACCACCTTTGCTCTTCTCTTTACCCGGTGATATTTGTATGTGGTCGGTTGTGGCATTTATTTTTAATCTTTTAGGAGTGGCAGCTTTTGCTAAAGAAGATAAGGCGACAAACCACGCCTTAGGCATATCGGTAGGTAATCCAATAGGGATGCCTGCAATTTTTGGTGTTTCTGTAAATGTATGCCCAGGTTCTTCAAATTCTGGCGCGGTGCAATTAATACAAGCATATCCACCGCGTAAGCATGAACCTTCGCCATTCCATAGTTGTGTATTACAATCTGCCCGAGCTTGCGTACCTAGACATCCCATATGTTCCATCATACAACCTTGGTCGCTCGGCTGTTCTGCACTGGCTTTATATTCGTAAAATTCATTTCTTGGACAACCGTGATGTACAAGATGATCTGTATAAGATTTTGGACGATTAAGACTGTCTACATGTTGCTTATCAAAATCATTTGACGCTAACTGAGCCAAAGTATTTATTACCCAATTGGGATGAGTGGGGCAACCTGCAATATTAATGACTTGCATACCATTATTGCTTAACCACTTATCGCCGAGTAAACCACCTTTAGTTTCACCTTCGTACTGTAAACCACATGCCTCTGCTAAATTATCACCCGACATAGTTATACCGCCAAATGCAGCGCAACTGCCAATTGCAATGGTATAGTTAGCTTTACTGGTTAGGCTTTGCATGACATCAAGCATAGTTCGACCTGTACCACCAAGCATATGGAAACGCCCAGTACCATTAGGACCTCTCATAAC
>JALWRJ010000591.1 GCA_026994125.1 Cyclobacteriaceae bacterium
GAATACGGTAGTGGTACCGGGTTGCTCAGTTTTGCATTAAAAGATAAATTGCCGGAAATAGTGTTAATGGATGCCTCGGCCGAAATGACCAGGGAGGCTCAAAAAAAAGTAAAGGCAAGCCAGGCGTTTAATTTAAAGCCCGTGCAGTATGATATACTTACCCAACCCCTGCCGGGCCAAAGGTATCAGTTGGTGTACATTTTACAAACCTTGCATCATATTAAAAACACAGCACTATTTCTTTTAAAAGCCTACCAACTTTTAGAGGATAGCGGCTATTTGGTTATTATCGACCTGGTGCAAGAAGATGGCAGTTTCCATGAAGGGGCGTTTCACGGGCACCATGGGTTTGCCCGAGAGGATATTACTCAACAAGTAGAAAATCAGGGGTTTAACCTATTGGATTACCATATATGCCATACCATATCCCGAACCCGGCCCGATGGTTCATTAAAGGAATATCCATTGTTTATGTTGGTGGCTCAAAAACAGCCTTAGCTCTGCTAACCTCTGGTAAATACCCAGGTGCTTTCGTCTGATTGAGCCGGGTGATAGGCATAACCGTTCGTGTCAAACCCCTTTAAAAGTTCGGGGTTAGTAAGCTGGTTGGTAATAATATACCTGGCCATGCTACCGCGTGCATTTTTAGCATAGGTCATTAATACTTTGTAACTGCCCTTGCTAAAGTCTTTAAAAACGGGAGTTATTACCCGGGCTTTTAGGGAGGTAAGTTTAGCTGCTTTTGCATATTCGTTCGAAGCTAAATTTATGATGGTGCCGGTATTTCCGGTTTCAGCTTCCAGGTGCTTAGCAATTTTATCGCCCCAAAATTGGTATAAGTTTTTATGACTTCCCATTTTTAGTTTAGTGCCCATCTCTAAGCGGTAGGCTTGAATTAAATCTAAGGGTTTTAGCACCCCGTACATACCCGATAAAATGCGTAAATGTGCTTGTGCAAAGGCCAATTCTTTGGTGGTAAATTCAGTAGCTGCCAGCCCCCGGTAGGCCTCTCCGTTAAATGCCAGTACAGCCGGTTGTGCGTTCGTACTATTTGGTTGCGGGCTCCATTGGGCATATCGCTGCACATTTAGTTGGGCAATGTCATCGCTAATGTGCATAAGCTCTTTAAGCTTTTTAACCGAATACCTTTGTAAGGTTTTAACCAGGCGTTCGGTTTCGGTACCAAAAACCGGTTGGCTTACCGCAAGCTGAGCAGGGTAGGGGCGTGTAAAAGCTTCGTTGTAAAATGATTTTGCAGGAGATAGTAAAATAATCATACTCAGGTCATTTTGCTGAACAACAAAAGTACTAGAACCCAAGCGCTTTAGCCAAGATGGCTGGGTTTAAATTAGGTATAGCAAATAAGTTTTACCTACTGAGGCGGTGCTATTGTGCTACCAAATTAAAATGATGTGTTTTAATTTTTAATTATTTTTTGGGTTACTACGTTTCCTTTTTCGTCAGTTATTTTTAGCACATATATTCCATTTTTAAACCCACCTAAAGAAATGCTATGTGTGTTTATTCGAGGCTTAATATTTTCGCCTAATAAATTATAAACTTCAACGGTTTTAATGAGGGTGTTTTGGGGCAAATAGAAATTGATTTTGTCGGTGGTTGGGTTGGGGTAAACACGAACTGAACTTTCTTTTGAATAAGGGTAGTTAACGCCTAATGGTGTATCACAGTGATGAAGCAAAAAATCAATGGTTCTTTTATTATGTTCTGCATAAAATTTATGACCTGCGTGAGTTACATCCATTACCCCTCTTACAGCACCTAAAACAGTTGGGTCGCCTGTTTTTAAGGCATAAAGTACAGGATAGGTAGAGGATGAATTAAAATTAACTATATGATTAAAAAGGGTATCTGAATATATGTTCATGTAAGTATAGACATTAAGGGTGTCAAAAAAGCCGGAATTACCCAGTTCGTTATAAATGGCCTCAGATTGCTGAAGGGATAAATAATTTGTTCGCATAAATACCTCGGGGTATATGGGCGATCTATCATTTAAATAGGTTGTTTGGGTACAAACGCCAAGCGAATCAAGTAAATCACTTAAACTTTGGGCGTTGTAGTAGCCCTGTATGCCTACATTAGGATTATCATCAAACTTTGCCATACACCACTGAGTTGCAGTGGAGGTGTTGGCGTACACTTCTAAAATTCCGGGAGCACAATACGGAGTCGCAGCTTTAAACCCTAATGCCCTGGAAACGGTACCACTAAAACTAGCACCATTGCTCATTCCAATGGCAAATTTGTTTATACCTACAGGCATGAGGCCTCTTGTTTCAAAGGTATCTATTAATGCGCTTATGTTTTGTATATCAATATTATTGCTTTCTGTTATAAATTTGGGGTCTGCTGACCCTGTTATCCATCTTAGTACGCCACTTTTATCAATATCTGTGTTTCGTGTAATTTCTTCTGCTTCTGTTATAACAACAGCAAAATTATTATACATTAAGTCTTTGGTTATTTGCCTGTTATCTGCACCTTCAACCCAAA
>JALWRJ010000592.1 GCA_026994125.1 Cyclobacteriaceae bacterium
ATATCATAAACCAAGCCACCTCGGCAATATCGTTGGCATATAGGGGCTCCATTCCGGCATAGGTAGCATCGGCTTTTTGGACATCTCCTTTGAACCGCACGGTAGAAAACCCGGTATTAACCAGGCCGGGGCTAATTTGGCTAACCCTGATGCCATAAGGATTTAAGTCGATACGCATACCCTTAGTGAGGGCATCTACCGCATGTTTAGAGGCACAATATACATTGCCATTGGGGTATACTTCTTTACCGGCAATGGAACCTATATTAATAATTTGACCTGCTTTGTGTTTAACCATTTGGTCAATTACCAACTTGCTAACGTACAGCAACCCTTTTACATTGCTATCAATCATGGCATCCCAATCGGCCTGGCTACCTGTTTGAATAGGGTCCAATCCATGTGCATTACCGGCATTATTAACAAGGATATCAATGGTAGTATCTTCCAAAACAGGTACCAAAGCATTGGCTACCTCATCGGCAAGGCTTACATCAAACAAGGCTGTCTGAACCTTTACCTTACTAGTTGCTTCTTGGGCTACTTGCTCTAATCGCTCATGGTTACGCCCGCATAGCACCAAATTGTATCCCTTATCGGCCAATAGTAATGCTATGGCTTTGCCTATGCCTGAAGAAGCCCCTGTAATGAGTACGGTTTTCATTATTGAAAATGGAAATATATACTTACTGTTTTAGTTTTAAGATCTTTTATACCGGCCGTAAAATCATTATTGCTGCCAGTTACATCAATAAGCCCAAAAGCGAACCTTATTTCGGGCGAAAACTTAAACAAAGGGTAGTACAAATCGAACCCAAAGCCAAAGTCGGCCATAAGGTTAATACCCTCTAACTGCAGCACCTTTTGATCTTCTTCCAGGTTGGTTTTGCCGGCAGCCTCAATGGAGGGGGTTATGCCACCAATTACATACATGCGGGCATTATCTCTACGTTGCGATTTATATTTTAATAGTAAGGGAAAATCAACGCCTACGCTTTCAATAGTTTCAGTAGCAGGCGGAGTTCCGATATAATTATACTTGAGCACATATTCTGAAAAAGTAACTTTAGGCGTGATACGTGCATCAAAAAAATCGGCCAGCCTAAAATTAACAATAAACCCCAACGAAAAGCCCGGTTTTTTTAAAGGCTCAATGGAGTGCACACTATCCATGGCCGGGGTGGTAAAATAATCGGAGTACTTTAGCCTGAGCGAAGCTGTATGCGCACCTAACGAAAACCCATAAGTAACTATACGCCTTTCATCGTAGCGTGGGTTATTTACCTGGTTACCTGCCTGCTGTGCCTTTGCTGCAAAAGCAGCCAGCAATAAGAGTAGTATGGTTATTTGCTTCCCCAATAAATTGAACTTATCCCTAAAGTTAATGGAATTGCCTTAGTTTCGGTAAATCCCACTTCATTCATTATGTTTAAAAACTGTTGCCCGTACGGAAATACCGATACCGATTCGGGCAAATAGGTGTACGCTGCTTTATCTTTCGAAATCAGCTTTCCAATAGTTGGCAAGATGGCTTTAAAATAAAAATTATACACTTGCCTTACCGGAAATTTTTCGGGCTGCGAAAACTCAATTATAACCACATGGCCACCGGGTTTCATTACCCGATACATTTCGGAAAGCCCCAATGTAAGATTTTCGTAATTGCGTACACCAAAAGCAACGGTAACGGCATCAAAAAAATTGTCTTTAAAGTTAAGTTTCTCCGAATCGCCCAACTGCATTTCAATAATATGGTCTAACTTTTTAGCCATTACTTTACTTCTTCCTACCTCTAACATACCTTCGGATATATCAACCCCGTAAATTTTTTGGGGTGCTAAATTAACCGATTCTAAGGCAAAATCGCCTGTTCCGGTGGCAATATCCAGTAGTACCTTTGGCGCATAAGGCTTTAGCATTTTTACGGCCTTTTTGCGCCAAAGTATATCTATGCCCATGCTAAGTACATGGTTTAGCAAATCGTAACGCTTGCTGATATTGTTAAACATATCAGCCACTTGCTGTTTTTTACCTTGCTTTTTTTCTTTATAGGGAACTACTTGCATAATGCTATACTTGAGCGCCCAAAATTGCCATAAAGTTTTAGGATTAAAAAGAAAGGCGGCTATTTAATAAACTTAAATTCAACCCTGCGGTTAAGCTCGCGTCCTTCTTTTTCCTGGTCGTTCGAGGCCAATGGCTTTTCGGAGCCCATACCTGTAACTGAAATACGGCTTTCATCAATACCTTCTTTAACCATGGCATCTTTTACTCGCTGTGCTCTTTTTAAAGATAAGGTTTTGTTAAAGCGTTCCATACCCACAATATCGGAATGCCCATACAACTCCAGTTTTAACCCCGGGTTTTGCTTCATCAGCCCAATGGCTTTTTCAATGTATGGTGCATCTTCGGTATGGTAGTACGAGCTACCAAAATCGAAGTACACGTTTCGTACTCTATCGCCCGTTGCTTTTCGAACAATTGGTTTTCGGGGTTTGGTTTCGATAACC
>JALWRJ010000593.1 GCA_026994125.1 Cyclobacteriaceae bacterium
GGCTGCTAATGCCAATGCTGCCATGCAATTTGCCCACCGTTTCGTTTACAATGTATAGCCCCAGTCCGCTGCCATCCGAGGCTTCGTTGCCTCGGTAAAACATGGTAAATATTTGTTTTTTGTCCTCCTCTTTTATGCCTTGGCCATTGTCTTCAAATACCAGTTGAACACCATCGTTATTGGTAGCTACATCAATGGATAGGTAAGAGACATCTTTGTCTAAATCGGCATATTTAAGCGCATTGCTAATAATATTTTTTAAAATGATACTAATTCGCAACGAGTCGGAGTAAAAAGGCTGATGCTCCAGAATATTGGTTTCAATTTTTACCTTTTTATAGCCTTCCATATAGGCTAAATCTTGCTTGGCTTGCTTTATTAATTGTTTAAAATTAATGGGATGCTTTTCAATCTCCATGTTTTCGTTTTGCGAATACGATAAAATGGATTTGATAAAAATATCTTGTTTTTGCACACTTAACTCAATCATTTTAACCATTTCCTTAATAGTATCGGGGTCTGATTCGAGCTTAATAAGGTTGGTAAGCCCCAAAATAGAAGAAAGTGGTGCGCGTAAATCGTGCGAGGCATGGTATGCAAACGAGTCGAGCTCATAGTTTTTGATTTTAAGCGCTTCTTCTACTTGTTTTCGATGGGTAATATCTAACTCAATAAACACATGCTTGGCAATTTGCCCCTCTATATTTTTAAAAGGAATTATCCAGGTATCCGTCCAAAAATAAGTGCCAATTTGGGTACGGTGTTTTAACTCGCCATGCCAAACCTCGCCTTCGGTAATGGTATGCCATAATTGTTTATGCAATGTGTTACTGTGCTCATCGGAGTTAAGCAGGCTAAAGTGCTTGCCAATAAGCTTGTTTTTAGCGTATTTGCTGGTTTCTATGTACTTATCGTTTACGTAAATAAGTTTTCCCTGGTGGTCGGTTTCAGACACCAATGCAGCTACATCCAGGGCCGATTTCTGAAAATCGAGTTGGTGAATGGTTTCTTTTAGTTGGTTTTCAAATTGTTTGCGCTGGGTTATGTTTTGGGTTAAAAATATGCCGGCAATAATATTGCCTTGCGAATCGTGCCCGGGAGCTCCTCTAAATACATAAGTTTGGTCTTTAAAAGGGTACTCAAACTGTACACTCTCGCCCTGCTCAATTACTGCTGTAAAATAAGGTTTTAGCTTATTGAGCCTGTTTTTATCGTACACATCAAAAATTGTTTTGCCCACAAAATAGGATTTGGGCCTGTCGAGCACTTTAAACTCTTCGCCCTCGGCAATAATAAACCGGTAATCGGTATCTACTAAAAAAATAGCTCCATTGGGCAGGTTATTGCCTAGTATTTTATAGTAATTAAAAAACTTTTCTTTTTCGGCCTCGGCTTCTTTTTGTGCGGTAATATCGCGCGAAGTGCTTAGTATTAAAATTACATTGCCCTCTTCATCAAAAATAGGTCGGCTATGCGATTCTATCCATCGGTATCCTTGCTTTTTAGAACGAAACAGAAACTCTACTTTGGGCGGTGGGGCAGGAGGTTCCTTGCCTTCAGCCATGCTTCGGGCATGGTCTTCCTGCAATTGCTTGAGCATATCCGGATGAAAAAAATCGTAGGGCGATTTACCAATCAGGTCTTCAGGTTGGTAGCCGGTTACTTCGGTTACCGAAGGCGAGCAATACAAATAGCGGGCATTTACAGGCTCGTGCAAGCACACCAAATCGCTTACATTCTCGCTAATAAGTTTAAACTTATCTACTTTTTCGGATAGTATGCGCTGGATGTCCTGCATGCGGCTTGCCGGCTTATCCATGTCTTCGTCATGGCTAAGTTCAAAGCCCAGTTGCTCCAGCGCTTTCGAAAGTTTGCTGTGTTCCAGTATAGAACTATCGGTAATTTCGTTTCCGGTAGCATAAACAAGCGCGCTTTCTTCATCGTACAAAAAACGCCAGTAATATGCTTGTGTTTTATTAGTGCGGGTTTTTAGAGCGAGTTCCAAAGTTTGCTTTTTGCCTTGGGTACACAAGGCTTCCCAAACCGGGGCAAACGATTTACTTTTAACCATCAATTGGCTAAAAGGTATGCTTTCCAGTTCTTTAGCCGAATAGCCAATGGATTTAAAAAACAAGGCATTTGCCTTTAAAATAGACTGATCTTTCCCAAGCACCAAATGTAACTCTTCGGATAGTTCAATTAATTTTTCAAAATTATAGGTTGTAATATTTTTATTTTTCCCCTTCAATGTAGCGCAGCCGTTTTGGTTAGTTTTTGTACTTTGCTAATTTACTGTGTCTTTATTGTTAAGGTACTCAAAATTGCGCTAAAAAGCCAATAGTCTTTAACTTTTTATTTAGATAAAATTCTTAATATATTATTGGTTATTAGTTGTTTATATTAAAAAACATTTTTTACTTTGCAAATTCATTAACCATCCTGTCTGATTATACTAACCAAAAACTCAACCTGCTTCAAGCTTCGAGTTTAGTATAATTTTAATA
>JALWRJ010000594.1 GCA_026994125.1 Cyclobacteriaceae bacterium
AACCGCTAAGCGGCCGGCCGTATCAACAATAAGTATTTTTTTGCCTTTTTTCTTGGCTTCAGCAATGGCATTTTTAGCTATCTCAATGGCATTTTTATTTTCGGGCTCGGCATATACATCCACTTCAATTTGTTCGCCCAACACTTTAAGCTGGTCGATAGCAGCCGGGCGGTATATATCGCAGGCTGCCAACATTACCTGCCTGCCCTGACTTTTTAGCATTTTGGCCAACTTACCGGTAAAGGTGGTTTTACCCGAACCCTGCAAACCTGAAATAAGAATTACTGCCGGATCGCCTTTAATACGGAGTGGCTCATGGGCACTACCCATTAAAATGGTTAGCTCATCGCTCACAATTTTAGTAAGCAATTGCCCGGGCGATACAGCCGTAAGCACATCTTGCCCCAGTGCTTTCGCTTTAATGGTATCGGTTACCTGCTTGGCAACCTTATAGTTAACATCGGCATCAATAAGTGCTTTTCTAATTTCTTTTACCGTAGTAGCAACATTTATTTCGGTAATCCGCCCCTGCCCTTTTAAAGTTTTAAAGGCCTTATCCAGCTTAACACTTAAATTATCAAACATAGTAATTCTTATTTTTAAGGATGCAAAGTTACTTTATTATCAGGGAGTAATTCAACTGAATTTCTAAAATTTGATAACCTCCAGCAATTGGGCGCCCACTTTGATTGCTATTCTGAACCTCCATATTTCCAGGGCTTATTAAAAACCGGTGTTCGATTCATAAAACACTCATTATCTTCTTATGGCTACACATAAAAAACTATAAAAGTGTCATAAATAAATTGCTTTCAGTGGGCTATGTGTAATCTATAGCTTGATATGTTTTTATTAAATTTAGTTCCTCCGGAACTACCAATAGGTAAAAAGAAAATATGGAATAAAATCCGTAACTTTAGGTACGGCATATACAACAATATGCTATAAATGTAATACAGATTACGTACCTAAAGGCACAAGGGGCATATTTTACATACATATATTACCCGGATTTAGTCCATACGGGACTATTATGCCCTAATGCTTACGTAGGGTCTGCTGAAAAAGTCGCAAGTAACCTCCTCTTTGGCCCTTAGTACGTTGTTCTTTAGGTGCAAGGGTAGTAAGAGGTTTGTTTAAAAAAGTTTGCATTTAATTCCTAAATTTAAAGATTATAGACTGATAGCAAAGAGCTAAGGCGTTTTTCAGCAAGCCCTATTTAAACTAAATACCATAATTTAAGGAATACGTTCTTTATTGTTGCCTACTAAAGGCATTTTTGGGTATTACTATCACTTTTTTTTCACATATTAATATATCTTATTGTTTTACGAGTACTTACAAGTGCATCCCTGCTGAATGTATTATCGCCATACTGCTAACTTTTAGCCGATTAAATTTGTAGCATCTCTTTACAAAACCAACTGGTTTAAAGATATTAGCGGTTTAATACATAATTATGCGCAAAATTAATTTTAAAGAGCAGGTGTTACCCCATTTAATAGCAGTGGTGGTATTCTATTTACTTACGGTACTCTATTTTAAACCGGCAGTGATTGACCACAAATCGCTGAGCCAGCACGATATACAACAATGGCAAGGCAGTGCTAAAGAGTTAATGGATTACCGCAAGGCACATCAACAAGAAGCCTTATGGACCAATGCCATGTTTAGCGGTATGCCGGCCTATTTAATAAATGTAGAATGGGGCAATAAACCCATTAAAATTATCCAAAATATAATTTCGCTGGGTTTACCACACCCGGTACGCATACTATTTTTAGCTTTTATTAGCTTTTACATTATGCTGTTAAGCTTTGGTGTTAGGCCTTACCTGGCTATGGCCGGGGCTTTGGCATTTGGGCTTTCATCTTATAACATTATTGGGTTAGCTGCCGGCCATAATGCCCGGATAGCTGCAGTGGCATTTATGCCCCTAGTGCTGGCCGGTATAAGAACCGTGTTTAATGGCAAGTTGCTAGCCGGGTTTACCCTAACAGCCTTAGCCGTAGCCCTCGAACTAAGAGTTAGCCACCTCCAAATTACCTATTACTTGTTTTTAATAATTGCTGCTTTTGGTATTTCGGAGCTTATTGCGGCCTTCAAAACAAAAACTATTGGCCTGTTTATAAAGCAGTCGGGTATTTTAGTAGCTGCCGGCTTACTTGGGCTGGCTACGTTTATAGGTTCTATTATGGCCACCATGGAGTATAGCCAGTATTCTATTCGTGGCAAATCGGAGCTGCAACAAACCTTGCCCAACGAAAGTAAAGAAGGCCTTACCAAAGAGTACGCTTTTCAATATAGCAATGGCATTTACGAACCCATGACCTTGTTTATAGCCAATATTTTAGGAGGTTCTTCGCAGCAGGCTCTTGCCATGGATTCGGAAACAGCAAAATTTATGCTTCGCCAAGGCATGCCCAAGGCACAAGTAGCTCAACAAATTCAAAAAATGCCCACCTATTGGGGTGGCCAGCCCCTAACGGCCCCTTACTATG
>JALWRJ010000595.1 GCA_026994125.1 Cyclobacteriaceae bacterium
TATCGATACAGGCCAATTGGTAGCCTCTATTTTATCGTTATTTGCCATTGGTTATATTTTAGATAATAAAATTATTGAAACCCAACAGCTTTACATTACCTCGGTAGTAGCAATTGGAGGCATGGTAATTGCCGCTTTTTTAGCGAACCCGTTAACTACAAAATCTACTTCGGCCATTACCAAGGTAAAGGCGCAGCCTTTTAAAAAAATATTTGGTAACCGCTACACCCGCTGGATGACTTTATTTGTAATTATTTCATTAATATGCATCACGTTTGTGGATTACAGTTTCCTAAATGTAACCAACATACAATGGAAAACCGTGGCCGAAAAAGGTGCCTTTTTAGCCAAGTTCGAAGCTACAGTGGTTATCTTTAGCTTTCTTTTCCAAACCTTTGTAACCGATTGGCTTATAGAAAATTACGGCCTTAGAACCTCCTTACTCATCAACCCGGTATTGGCAATTTTATTTGCAGCCATCGCCCTTATTATTGGTCTTGTTTTGGGCTCATCAAGCGATGCCGGAAGTAATTTTGTATGGTTCTTTTTGGCCATTGCTGCCAGTAAATTATTTATCGATTCGCTTAAAGATGCCCTGGATGGCCCTACCTTTAAACTATACTTTTTGCCTATCGATCAAGATGTTAAATTTGATGTAATAACTAAGGTTGAAGGCGTAGTAACAGCCATTGGAGGTGTATTTGCCGGTATCATACTTATTGGTATGAACCGCCTCCACATCGAACTTATTTATGTAATTGTTGGTCTAATTCCTGTGTTACTAGCCTGGTATTTAATTACCAACCGTATGCATACAGGTTATAAATCATCCTTGCAGTACACTTTAGAAAAAAACAAGGCCTCCTCGGTTACCGAAAAAACAGAGCAAACCGATAAAAAGCTACCTGAAGAACAGGTAATTAATGAGTTAAAAATTTTAGCGCGAACCCAACCCGGGCAGTTTGAAACAACCGCCTTGCACATGATAGATAAGGTAGAGGGCAACGTGTATAATTTTCTCACAGAAAAAATTCAAGAAATGGAGCTGGAATTTGACCAAAAGCCCGGCAATATCGATAAAAACAACGAGCTAAAACAACTGGCACTTAAAGCAGCTACCGAAGCCGATGCGAGTGAAGTTATCTCCATTTCACCCGACAGGTTATATACACTCTCAAAATCGCAAAGTAAAGACGATCGGATTTTGGCAGCTAAGCTTTTACGAAGCCTACTATCCGATAAAACTATATTTGTACTGTTGGAATTGCTTCGTGACCACAACGAGGACGTTAAAAGGCAAGCAATTATAACGGCTCGAAAAGTAAAACGTAAAGAAACCTGGCCCCTGCTTATTGAACTTTTGGGGCATAAAACCTTTACTTACGATGCCACTTCTGCCCTGGTATCCTCGGGCGAGCATGTACTCCAAAGCCTTGAAAATGCCTTCCACCGTTCCGGGCAATCGCAGTCGGTTATGCTAAAAATTGTAAGCATAATAAACCAAATTGGAGGCGAACAAGCCAACCAAATGCTTTGGGATAAAATCGACTTCCCCGACCGTAAAATAGTCCGCCAAATCTTAATTGCCTTTAAAGAAAAAAACTTTAGAGCTACTGAAAAAGAAGAAGCCAGATTAAACGATATCCTGTCAGACGAAATTGGAAAAGCTATTTGGAACCTGGCAGCTATCGATGAATTATCGGAAGGTAAACATAACGACCTGTTACGCAAAGCACTGGCCTACGAAGTTGACAGTAACTTTAGTATGATATACATCGTGCTTTCAATGCTTTACGACCCCGAGTCCATTGAGCTTGTAAAACAAAATATTGAAGCCGGCACCACCGAAGGCAATACCTTTGCCCTGGAACTACTCGATATTTTTATTGCCCCCGATTTAAAGCCCAAACTTTTTCCCTTACTCGATGATATCGAAACCTCCGAAAAATTAATTAAGTTACAACATTTTTACCCCAGGCAAACGTACGATGAAGCTACTACATATAATTTTTTATTAAATAGAGATTATAATAACATCAACCGATGGACGAAAGCATGCACCCTGTATGCTCTTACTTTTAACCAAAAACCTGAGGTTACTAACAGCATTATTGCTCAAATGTTTAATCCCGATAATTTACTGGCCGAACTGGCTGCCTCAATAATTTATAAAGAAGATAGAACTACCTATGAAAGCATAGCTAAAAGACTATTGCTTCAAAACAATAATTTTAAAATTATTATAGATCGGGTAGAAAAAGCCCTCCCCATTAAATTTGATATGTGCCGGTACTTTTCCGAGGGAGATGCTTTTAATTTTCTTCCCGGGCTTCTTGTTTCTCAAATTATAGACAAAGCCCAATTGCTTACGATGGCACCCGGGCAAACCCTACCCCTGCAAGACGAACAATTTGTTTATTATGTAGTACAAGGTAACCCTGTGGCAAAAACAGTGCAGGGGCACAATTCTACCTTTTTAGCACACGAATTACTTGGTAATATGCTCACAAACCAAGCCAACAAGTTGCAGCAGATAGAAGCAACGCAAGAATGTAAACTCTTTCAAATAAGTTTAAACGATATGTTCGATATTCTTACCAATTTTAAAGATTTATCTAACAGGATTATAAACACCGCCAGCAAAAACCTTCAAAACCATTTTTATCAATTCTCAAATACCTAAGGCATCATGGAAATAGATATTCTTATCAATTATAGCGAACAAGATAACCAATCATCCAATGGTAATCCGGGTTGGGTTACCAGTTTCGAAAAATTCCTCCACACCATTTTAGAACAAGTGCTAGGAGCCAACCCCACCATTGTTACCAAAGCCGATACTGATTCGCTTACTAAGGCCGAATTAAAAAATACAGGCATATTAATCAGTATTGTTTCAAACCAAATGGTTAAAAGCGGACCATGCCTGGATGCTATCGAAGAATTTTGCGCATCTAAAAAATCATGCCCTAATCTGTTAAAAGTATTAAAAGAAGCTGTACCCTACCAAGAACAACCCCAACGGCTGGCACAACTTATCGGCTACGATCTTTACAATGCCGAAAACACAGAAGATAAAGAAGCATTTTACGATTTCTTTGGCCCAGAAGCTGAACATATCTACTGGATGAAACTGGTAGATTTAGCCTTCGATGTAAACGAACTTCTACAAGCTCAAACAACTGATGAAAGCAAAGTAAAACCCCTTTTCGAGCGTAAAAGCATTTATTTAGCAACTACAGGAAATGATTTAACCATTCAGCGCAACATTATTCGTAGAGAACTGCAGCGCCACGGATTTAAAGTACTCCCCGACCACAACCTGCCTACCGAACTAGATGCCCTAACCAAAGAAATTGAAAGCCAACTGGCCAAATCCGTTTTTGCCATCCATTTGCTTGGCAATGCCTATGGCGAAATACCCGAAGGCAGTGAACGCTCGGTAGTCGATTTACAAAACAAGCTGGCTTCCAAAGCCAAATCGGTAAACGGACACAAAATGCCCAGGCTAATTTGGGTTAAACCCGACCAGTCTAAATCAAGCGATAAACAAAAAGCATTTTTAGAAAACCTGCAACGGGATGTAGCAGCCCTTGAAGGAGCCGAAGTACTACAAACCCCCCTCGAAGACTTTAAAAACATAGTACGTGAAGAAATTTTTGCCAACGAACAATTTAGCGAAGAAAGTGAAGAAGGGTTCCATGTAGACGATAAAAAGCTAAATGCCTATCTTATTTTTGATAAAGTTGATAAAAAAGCAACCACCCCTATTATTAAAACTCTGGTAAAAGCAGGTATAAACGTAATTGAGCCCGATTTTGATAAATCGCTGCTCGAAATTCGTAAAAGCCACCTCGAAAAACTTAAACAACTCGATTTAGCCATTGTGTTTAAAGAAAATGTAAATACCAATTGGGTACGAATGAAACTCCTCGACCTGCTTAAAGCTCCCGGCCTGGGTCGTACCAAGCCCATAGTAGGCAAAGCCATTGTTGGAGGTAAAAATAGCAAACTGGCCAAGCAAGACTTCGAAGAATACGAAGTAGAACTAATCCAAACCGAAAATGGAGAGGGTTACAACGAAAAAGCAATACTGGAATTTATTAATGGATTAAACAAAGCAATGTGAGTACCCTAACCGACCATATTGAAAACCCATTTCCCGGATTAAGGCCTTTTAATATTAACGAAAGCCACTTGTTTTTTGGGCGCGAAGGACAAACCGATGAGGTGTTAATGAAGCTTTCGAAGCACCGGTTTGTAGGCATTATAGGCCCCTCAGGCAGCGGTAAATCTTCGTTTATATATTGTGGTGCCTTACCTATTTTGTATGGTGGTTTTTTAACTGAAACCGGCCCTAATTGGGAAGTAGTGGTAACGCGCCCGGGCAATAACCCCATCGAAAACCTGGGCGAAGCCATACTGGAACATGACCCCGCCTACGATACAGCCAATTACGAAGACCGGAAAATTAAACGAACCATCATTTCTACCTTAATGAAAAGCAGTTCGTTGGGCCTGGTTGAGGCCATACAGCAAACACGCAAACAAACCGGTAAAAACTACCTCATCCTGGTCGATCAGTTCGAAGAATTATTTCGATTTAAAGACGACAGCCTCAATACCGAGTCGGCCAACGAAACGTTAAGCTTCATTAACTTGCTCATGGAAGCCATCAACTATACCGATGAGCCCATCTATGTAGCCATTACCATGCGTTCCGATTTTATTGGCGAATGTGCCCAATTTGCAGAATTAACACGTAAAATTAACGATAGCCACTACCTGATACCTATGCTTACCCGTGAGCAAAAGCGCAGAGCCATTGAAGGCCCGGTAGCAGTAGGTGGTGGCAGCATTGCCCCCAGGCTAGTACAAAAACTACTCAACGATTTAGGCGACAACCCCGATCAGCTTCCTATTTTGCAACATGCCCTTATGCGTACGTGGGACTACTGGAAACACAATAAGGAAACTGAGGATGAGCCCATGGATCTTAAGCACTACGAAGCCATAGGAACCATGGCCGAGGCGCTTTCGATGCATGCTAACGAAGCCTTTGACGAACTAAACGACCACCAACGAACCATTTGTGCTATTTTGTTTAAAGCCATTACCGAAAAACGTGGCGAAAATTTTGGCATCAGGCGCCCTACCCTGCTAAGCGAAATTGCCTCTATTGCCGAAGTATCGGTAGAGGAAGTAGCCAGTGTTATCGAACGCTTTCGAGAACCCGGTCGCTCGCTATTAATGCCCCCGCACGAACAAATTTTGCATGCCGATTCTATGATAGACATCTCGCACGAAAGTTTGATGCGTATATGGGTAAGGCTTAAAAACTGGGTAGATGAAGAAAGTGAAGCGGTAAGCATGTACCTGCGCTTGTCCGAAGCCTCGGCAATGCACCAGGTGGGCAAAGGTGGGCTTTGGAGACCACCCGATTTGCAACTTGCCCTTAACTGGCAACTCAAACACAAACCCACATTGGTGTGGGGGCAGCGCTACGACCCCGCTTACGAGCGCACCATGGTTTTTCTCGAATACTCTAAAAAAGAATTTGAGGAAGAGCAAAAAATTAAAGAACTGCAAGCCAAACGCGCCTTGCGCAATATGCGTATTACTGCTCTGGTTATGGGAGGAGCCGCCATTATTTCCATTATTTTTCTACTTTTTGCCTTTGTACAAAAAACACAAGCCGAAGAGGCTCGTAAGGAAGCCGTAAAAGCAAAAGAGAAAGCAGATACCAATTTCTTGCTGGCTAAGCAAAACGAGGAAAAAGCCTTAGAAGAAAAAGAAAAAGCCGATTTAGCCCGCTTACAAGCCGATTCAGCTGCTTTGGCTGCCCAACGCGAACGCGACAACGCCATAGTACAGGAACAACGGGCACGCGAGCAGAAAGCCCGAGCCGAACGAGAACAATTACGTGCCATTGCCAACGAAAAAATAGCCAAATCGGAAAGTAAAAAAGCTAAAATTGCCGAAAAGAAAGCACTCACAGAAAAAGAAAAAGCTGATCAATTACGTTTTTTAGCCATTTCAAGGCAATTGGCCGTTAAAGCCACCAAAAACATTCCTGATTCGCAACTCAAAGGGTTGCTAGCACGCCAGGGCTATAACTACAACCTGGCCTATAACGGCCCTACCTTTAATGCTGATATTTACGATGGTGTGTTTAAAGCCCTTACCCAGTTTAAAGACCCCTCCACCCAAAGCCTGGAAGGCCACTCGCAGCAAGTAAATGTGGTTATTAATAATGGCAGCAGCAGCCGGGGGCTATTTTCGGCCGATTCGGAAGGCAAAATACTACAATGGCTGGTTAAAAACGGCCAGGTACAAGCCGAAACTATTGTTCCAGCCCGCCCCGGTTACAACACCAAAGATTTAACGGGCGACCCCAAAGGAAACTGGCTCATAGCTGGAGGAGATTATCCGGCACTAAACGGTACTACTTTCATTAGTTACTTTAACCTAAAAAACAAACAGGAAACCAAGCTGAACGGCTTTAAAGGAATTATAAAAAACACCGTTTTATTACCTAACGAAAAAGATTTTTTGGCCCTGCAAGATAATGGCCGGGACATAGTAAAATATAATTTATCGAGCCACCAACTTACTCCGTTTATTACTCCTCCTGTTAAAATAAATCACTTATCCCGTAGCCAAAATGGCACGTACTTAGTTGGTGCCGGCAATGATGGCAGTGTGTATGTGTGGAATATGAAAAACAATAATAGCCAACGCGTGGTGTTTAAAACACCTGGCCATGCCATTACTTCGGTACGGTTTAGCCCAAGTGGTAAATACCTGGTGATAGGAAACCGCGAAGGTGCGGTTGTTATTTTAGAACCCGTTACCGGCCAGGTAGTTCGAACCTTTTCGGAGGTGCAGGCTACCATTAATGACATCGAGTTTAGCCCAAACGGTACGTACCTGGCTGTTGCTAGTTACGATGGTACCCTGCGAGTTTGGGATATGCAAGACCTAAAACTGCCTCCTTTAGTTTTATCAGGCTATGAAGATTGGGCAGCCGCACTCGATTTTACCACCAATGGCAAATACCTGCTGGGAGGCGGATTTGCCAATGGCGAAGTACGTGTGTGGCCCATCGATATTACGCAAATGGCCGAGAAACTTTGCACGCATATTACCCGAAACATGACCCATGACGAATGGGATATTTATGTAGGTGAAGATATTGAAAAGGAAAAAACCTGTGAAAATGTATCAGAATAAATTACTGTATATAGCGTTTATAATTGTTTTTATCCTAAGAGTTCCCTACCTCTATGCACAAGATGAAACCGAAGATAAAAGTGACTGCGTATTAAACCTGGAAAAAGCACAACAGCAATACGACAAAGGCAGGATTCAGGATGTAGAGCCACTTATAAGCAAGTGCCTGAAAAACAACGAGTATGAGAAAATAGAGAAAGTACAAGCTTTAAAATTGCTTACACTAGCTTACCTCTTTTTAGAAGAACCCGAACAAGCCGAAGAAACCATGTTAACATTGCTTAACACCAACCATGAGTTTACCACCAACCCAGCCATCGACCCCAGTGAATTTATTAATTTATACGAAAAATTCAGGCACGATCCACTCTATAACATAGGCATACTAGGAGGGGTTACCCTGGCCAACCCCATTGTAACCAAGCTAAACAGCACACAAAACTTAAACAACAGCAATAGGCCTTCGTACACTCCATTATTATCGTTTAGTGTAGGCGCCTATATTGAGTATGAATTTAAAAATCGGTTTTATATAAATGGAGGGCTTTCGTTTAAAAACCTCTCGTTCAAAAAAAACAGCCCGGCCACAAAACCGATAACCAATAGTTCGAATGGCGGGTTCGAAGGCAGGGAAAACCAATCGTATATCGATCTGCCGCTTTGGGGGCAATACCATATAATGGAAAACAAAGGATTTACATTGTATGCAGGCCTTGGGGTGGCTCCGCAGTTTCTACTTTCGGCCTCATTTCCGGGCGATGCCATGAGTAACGCAGTAGAAGGCAGTGCCGATGCCACCTCCAATACCATATCGGTAACGGCTGATAGAAACCGGTTTAACGCTGCCGGTATAGCCTTAGCCGGTGTAAAATTAAAGGCAGGCGAAGGATATGTAAATTTTCAAATTAAATACGGACAGCAATTCTTGCAAAACACTAAAGATGCCAGCGCACTAACGCCAGAAAACAGTAATATGGTGTGGGATTTAAGCAATGCAACAGATGGCTTTAGATTACACACCTTGCAGATTACACTGGGTTACACCAAAAACTTTTATGTACCAAAAAAATTAAGGTAATATGCGAAAAATACTTTTATATGCAGGCATACTAAGCATTTTCGCTTTAAGCTGTACTCCTATTGCCAAGTTAGAACCAAACCAAAAAAATAGTTTCCTTAAATTTTATGCCGAAACAAACCAAATGGAAGCACAAGATGTACAGGTGGTGGAAGATGGTTATGTAATAGTTGCCTGGTATAATTCCAGCAGCTCCGTATTAATAAAAACCGACCTCCTGGGCAATAAACTGTGGGCCGTTTCGCTAGATAACTTTTTGGCTAAATCCATTGCCATAGTCAGCGATGGTTACATCATTGCCGGAGATGGTATTAATACCCAAACCGCTTCACAAACCTTTATGCAACTCATTAAAACCAATCAGGTAGATGGCACTATCACAGGTACTGCTACCTTTGGTAATGGCAGCCAGTTTGGGGCTGCTGTAACCAATGGTGCTTCTAACAGTTTGTTTGCCTTGGGTTATAGCGCTAACGATTCGGTAATGTTACATAATTACGATGCTAACCTTAACAGGCAATGGCAACGTGCTTACGCAGCCACTACAACCTCACAAACCATAATTGAAGAAAATAATTTGCTTCATTTTTTAACTTATACCAAAGTAAACAATAGCTTAGCATTGCACTTTACCCGCGCAGCCTACGATGCCGAAAGCCCTACCACCAACCTGCCCTTATTTAATGAGGTTTCTATTGCAGATACCAAAGCTGAATTAAGTGAAACAGCAGCCGGTTATGCGGTGTGCCAAACCATACGCCAAACCAATAACCAAACCAAGGTGGGCATTGCCTATGTAAGCAATGGAGTACTGGGCAGCGAATATATTTTAAATGAAGGAGAGTTTGCCGAAGGAAATTACCTGGCAGGTTCAGTAATTGATACCGGCACCGGTTTATTGGTTGCCTACGCTACCAACCGCCACCCAAACCCACAAGATGCCAGCCGAACCGATTACGACCTGGCACTAACCGAAGTCAACTTTGACGGCACCCCAACAAACACAGGCATTGCCTTAAGCTATGGTGGTATTGGCGATGAAATTCCGGTGCGTGTTAGAAAAACCAACGATGGTGGATACCTGATACTGGGTAATTCCACAAATTCTAAAGGAGCCAAACAATTATTTTTGCTTAAAACCAACAACCAAGGCCTTTTAGAAGAATAAAAAAATGTAAAACACCCGCTAAGGATGTGAAAAAATATAAACCTAACCATATAAGTTGGCCATGAACCATTTATATAAGCAACTTAACCTAACCAACACCTTAAAAGCCATTGGCATTGCTACCATACTACTAATATTTCTTACTGCGCAAGCTTTTGCACAGGTAGCCACCTATAATTTTGAAAACCCGCCCGGGCAAGACGGCTCGCAAAACACAAACGCAGTAGCCAGCAACGATGCCAATGTTACAGCTGGTGTAATGTCTAAAACAGGCATTTCAAATTCTACTACTGCTTACGATGGAGGTTTTAATGGCTACACCTGGCCCACAGCAGCTACTATAAATACAGGAAAATATTATGAGTTTACAGTAACCCCTTCAGCTGGCTATACTATGAACTTAACCTCGCTGGTATTTGATGAATGGCAAAACGATACCGGAACAGGAACTGGCAACTATTTTTGGACGGTACGCTCTAGCCT
>JALWRJ010000596.1 GCA_026994125.1 Cyclobacteriaceae bacterium
CGCATAAATAACCCATGAACAAGCTCCTTGTAATAACCGGCCCCACCGCTGTGGGCAAAACAAAGCTGGCAGCCAGGGTGGCTTATGCCATCGGAGGCGAAATAATTAGTGCCGATTCGAGGCAGGTATATAAAAACATGGATATTGGCACCGGCAAAGATTTGCAGGAGTACACTGTGGAAGGGCAACAAATTCCTTATCATTTAATAGATATTTTAGAGGCCGGGGAAAAATATTTTATTAACCAGTATTTTAAAGATTACCTGCGTGCCTTACAGGATATACAGCAACGGGGAGCCAAGCCTATCGTATGTGGGGGTAGCGGTCTTTACATCGAAACGGCTCTGGAGGGTAATGCCTGGTCGGCCATTCCGGTAAATGAAAAACTACGCAAACAATTAGAGCCTCTGTCGGAGCGTGAGCTCTTACGCAAGGTTGAGCAAATTCCTTTACCCATTTTAAGGCATTTAGATATTGGAACCACCAAAAAAATAAAACGGGGTATCGAAATAGCCGAATACCTGGCACATCACCAGGCTCCGGTACGTAAATTACCTGCTATTGAGCCTGTTATAATAGCCCTGCACTTGCCAAGAACTATAGTAAAAGAACGTATTTTGGCCAGACTACAGCACAGGTTAGCGCATGGGATGATTGAAGAGGTACAAGCGTTGTTGGATAGGGGCTTGGCACCCAACGATTTAAAATACTATGGGCTGGAGTATCGCTGGGTAACGGCCTATTTGCTAAATGAGGTTACCAAAGACGAAATGGTTGAACGGCTAAATATTGGTATCAGACAGTTTGCCAAACGCCAAATGACCTGGTTTAGGCGTATGGAGAAAAAAGGCTACCGCCTGCATTGGTTAGATGCCCAACAACCCAGTAAGGAGCTGCTGGAACAAGTGTTGGCTGTGTACCAGGCCGGCTGATGGTTTAACTGCTAAAGCAGGCCCTAGCAACAACCTACTTACGGGGCAGGTGCAGGTATAGAATCGTTGGCCTGTTTTAGTGTGTCTTGATGTTTCTTAATTAACCGTTCTTTATGATGTTGTGCATTAGCTGTTCCTCCTTTAATTAGCACAGCTTTTTCCAATTTGTTGATAATGTTATTTCTACACTTTTTAACTTGTTGAGCTTGCAAAAAGTTGAAAGTTAATGATACTGTAATAGCAATTAAAAGAAATATGATTAAAATATTCTTTTTCATTGGTTTAAGGGTTTATTTTTAGTTGTTAACGACCAGTAAATCATAGCTAAACCGGCTAGCACAAACGGAATACTAAGCCATTGGCCCATGTTTAAAGCCATATTGTCTTCAAAAGCTACTTGGTTCTCTTTGGTAAACTCATACAAAAACCGCAAGGTAAACATTATGCTCATTAGCAGCCCAAACAGCAATCCGGGGGGAGTTGCTATTTTCTTACGGCTCCAAACATAAAATAATAATAAGAAAATTAAAAAGCTGGACAGCGACTCGTATAATTGCGAAGGTTGGCGGGCAACTCCCCAGGTGGCAATTTCGGCTTTAAACTGCCCCTTCGATTGGGTTACTTTAAAGGGCAAGGGGGCTGCGTTAGGTTGATGAAAATGTTTGGTATTTCGGGAAAGCACAGTTTTTATGGCAGATCTAACAAAGGCTTCTACGGCAGGTTGGTCTTTTACACTTTTTTTAAATGTAACTTGTACGTTAATAGGTACATAGCCATCTTGTAATGTACGTGTTTCGTCTTTGCTATAGTCAACTGCTTCAATCCAACTGGTTCCCTTGGGGTCGTAAGTAAGGGCATCGGTAGCCGAGCGGGCAAATACCACACCCCAGTCGCTATGGGTAGGTTTGCCAATTATTTCGGAGTTGGTAAAATTGCCCATGCGTATAAGGGTACCGGTTAAAGCTACCACGATGGCCAGCCGGTCGAGTATTTGCGGGTACGAATAGCCCCGGTTATGTTTTATAAAAAAGAAATGTTTTAACGACCCTTCCTTTAGATTAAACCGGTAGTTGGCAAACAGCCACAAGGCAAAAAATATGCCTAATCCACCCCCATGACTGGCCAATCCGCCCTCGCGCAAGTTAAGTATGCGCAAGGGGTGGGCAAGGTAATCCATGGGTTGGTAAAACAATACATGCCCTAACCGGGCTCCCACAATAGTGGCAATAATCATATATATAGTTACACTTTCTACATATTGCTCTGCTGCTTTTCGTTTTTCCAACGAAGCCCCGGCTTCGGTTTTATGGATATAGAAAAGTACTTGCTGGCTTAGTAAAAATCCGGAGGCAAAAAATAATCCATACCACCTTACCGGAAACTCTCCAAACAGGTTAAACAGGGTAGGGTCGAAATTCCAAATAATAAAGTTTAGGCTGTGCATAGAAATAAAATTTGCTCAAATATAGAATTTGTATTGCACATTTAACTCTCACCTTTACACTTTAGCTTTTTTTAGGATGGGTAAGTGGTAAATGAAAACCGATTTAGATAAGCTGGGCTACTA
>JALWRJ010000597.1 GCA_026994125.1 Cyclobacteriaceae bacterium
TAACAATGGGGTCAATTCCTCCCCAAGGGCGCGAACCATGTGTTTGCTTTCCATGAATAATAATTTCGAAACTATTGGAGCTGGCCATGGCACCTCCGGGTTTGTAATTTATTTGACCCACATGTGTACCCGATGAAATATGCAAGCCAAAAATAGCTTCTACATCAGGGTTTTTAAGCACCCCTTCTTTTACCATAAGCTTAGCCCCTCCTTCTTCGCCTTTAGGGGCACCCTCCTCAGCAGGTTGAAAAATAAATTTAACGGTTCCTTGAAGTTCTGATTGTACTGAATTTAATACTTCGGCTGTTGCCATAAGTATGGCTATGTGCGTATCGTGGCCGCAGGCATGCATTACCGGCACCTGTTGTCCGTTATACTCACCCATTACAGTCGATTTCCAGGGAGATTCTACCCGTTCGGGCACAGGTAAGGCATCAATATCGGCACGCAGTGCTACCACAGGGCCTGGCTTCCCTCCTTTTAATATGCCTACCACACCCGTTTTGGCTACGTTTGTATGTACCTCTAACCCTAGTTTTTTTAAGTGCTCTGCAATGTAAGCCCCTGTTTTAAACTCCCGGTTCGATAACTCCGGGTTTTGATGTATATGGTGCCTCCATTCTATAGCCTTGGCTTCTATTTGTTCTGCCAAAGCCTCTACTTTGGCTTGTAGCTTAGTTTTTTTTGGTGGCTGCGAAAAACTTACTAAAGTGGCAAGTATAATAAGGAAACTAATTTTTTTTAACATGGCAAGGTGGGTTTAAAAATGCAACCTCTAATTTACATATTTATCTTGTTAAGCCCTATAATGCAAGCTTGAGAATGCAAAAAAAGGTTTGACGGAAGTTTTATTACTAAAAATGTTCTACTAAAACCCGTTCAACCCTCGAACTTATATTTGTTAAAATTTCATACGGAATAGTATGAGCTTTTTTAGACAGTTCTGCGATGGTAATATGCGGGCCAAATAGCTCTACTTCATCTCCTACCTTACAATTAATATGAGTTACATCTACCATGGTTAAATCCATACAGATGTTTCCTACGGTGTGGGCAAAACTCCCATTTATATATACACGGGCATTGCCATTGCCAAATACCCGCAGGTAGCCATCGCCATAGCCAATGCTTAGGGTCGCAATTGTAGCATCGTAGGGCAGTTTTCCATGACGGCTGTAGCCAATGGTTTGGCCTTTAGGTACATGGGTAAGTTGTAATATGGTAGTCTTTAGTTTGGCCATGGGCTCGATGTTGGCGGGTGCATTGGTAGGGTTGTAGCCGTAAAAACCAATGCCCAAGCGTACCATATCGAGGTGGTATTCAGGAAAACGTAGCGCTGCCCCCGAACTGGCCAGGTGTTTAAGTGGTTTTGTTGCCAGGGGCTGGGTAAGCACCTGGTAGCCTTCGTTAAAAAGTGTAGCTTGTTGGTGTGTAAACGCATCGTGTTGGGGTTCGCTGGGAGCCACCAAATGCGAAAATACCGAAACAGTTTTTACCCGGCTATCGGCCAATAACCTGCCGGCTTCGGCCACCTGTTCCATAGGCAACCCCAAGCGTTTCATACCAGTGTCCAGCTCAATATGAGCTTTTAACGGTTGGTTTAGCGCAATGGCCGCTTTTATCATTTCGAGCGAATACAATACCGGTTCTAATTGGTGGGCTAACAGCACTGGGAGGTGTTCCGGCTGGGCAGCCATTACCAAAATGGGGGTGCTAATACCGTCTTTTCGCAAGGCCAAGCCATTGGGTGTATAAGCAGTTCCCAGGTAATCAACCCAGGGTGCCATCTGCCGGGCAACTTCTACCGAGTTGGTGCCGTACCCATTGGCTTTAACCATAAGCAGCACTTGGGTGCCAGTACCCAGTGCAGTGCGGTAGCTGGCTATGTTGGCTTTCATGGCCTTTAGGCTAAGCAATAGCCGGGCGTTACTGGTATAGAATGGTTGCAAGGCATTAAATTAAAGCCCAAAAGTACTGCATAATTTTAGAGTTAGAAGGCCGGAGCTACTTACTATCTATAAATTTTTGATAATCGGGGCGCGGCAGCATATAATAAATAGTATCGGGGTATTTACTATCGAACCACATATTGTACCTGGCAATAATTTGTTGGTAATTTAAAAATTTATAACCCGGTTCGGCATCGCGCACCTTACGGTTTAGCTGGGCATAATCAAATATAAGCGAACTCATATTGCGACCAAAGTTAATGGCCAGCCGGCCTACAAAATAAGCCTTTAAGGTAATTGTGTTGGTTACCAACCGGTTAACGGTGTAGTACGAGGGCCGGTCGAACGGAATATCTGGTTTTAAAACAATACTTTCTCTAATGGCTCCTTCGCGCACTACCATTACCCAGCGGCTACTATCACCTTCAAAGTGTTCGTTTACATAAAGGCGGTTGTTTACATAAAACCCGGCTAACTTGTTTTTCAGCAAGGGTTTCTCTTTGTTTTTTTTGTTATAAGTAATAAGGGGTAATTGAGCATCGGTTAGCA
>JALWRJ010000598.1 GCA_026994125.1 Cyclobacteriaceae bacterium
GGCCACCCTACAACAAGTTTATGATGAAAAGGCTTTAGCGAAAGCGCTCCATTTACAAGCCTTTAACTTTAAAAGCGGCATTCTACTAAATAATGGCGCTAGCGGGTTCAGCTTTAAGGCATTCCCTCCGCTGGCCCAGGTATCTTCCATTAACGATTTTAGCCTGCAAGATGTAAATAATGATGGCATCACAGACATTGTACTTGCTGGAAATATGTTCCAATCCGAAATAGAAACACCACGTAACGATGCCGGCTATGGTTTGGTATTGCTTCGAAGCAAATCAGGCAAGCTTAGCCCCCTGGATGCAGGAAAGTCGGGGTTGTTTGTACCCTGGGATGTAAAAACAATACAAGAATTGGTTCTTGCTGGTAAAAAGCAGGTAATTTTTGGAATAAACAACAAGGAAATTCAAGCGTACAAATGGAATAAAACCGGCAAGTAAAATGGCCAAGCTTATTGGTTTTAGGTATCATCCAAATAATATCAAAAAATAATTAGGTTGCGTATTGGAAATTAAAAAACTGCGGCTATTTTTGCATCACCTTAAACGAAAGGTCTGGTAGTTTACCTGAAAGACATCAGAAAGATTACCAACCCTATAGCAGTTACTTCGGGAAATTACATTTTCGAAAAGTCGAAAATATGTATTTTGTTTATATAATAGAAAGTAAAGTTGATTCTTCGTTCTATATCGGTTATACCGCTGATTTAGAAAGCAGGTTGCAAAAACACAATACGTCTAATACTGGTTACACCAGTAGGAAACAACCTTGGATATTACGATATTTTGAAGAATTTGAAAATAAAACAGATGCGCTTAAGCGTGAAAAGCACCTTAAGCGTCAAAAAAATAAAGAGTTTTACCAAAAGCTCATAAATAATTGGTCTGGTAGTTCAGTTGGTTAGAATGCCTGCCTGTCACGCAGGAGGTCGCGAGTTCGAGTCTCGTCCAGACCGCTACATAAGTTCATAAACCCTTGTAACATTGTTGCTTGCAAGGGTTTTTTATTGATTTTGATGATGATTGCTATTAGCTTTGTTCCTACTTTCTACATCGCACAATTGCCTGTCCCGAGCCCTCGGGAAGGTCGCGAGTTCGAGTCTCGTCCAGACCGCTACATAAGTTCATAAACCCTTGTAACATTGTTGCTTGCAAGGGTTTTTTATTGATTTCTTATCCAACATATATGACAGGTGGCAATAGGCTATACTCTCTAAAACCTTAACTTTCCTCCTCCTTACTCACTCTTTACCATTAATTGCAACCAACAGTTTATACATTTCTTCACGTTTAAAAAGCGAATAACCTCCGGTCATCGTTGCTACCTTAACCGTGTTGCTATCGAGTACCGTTGCTGTGTATTTATAGTTTACCTGAAAGGTGGTACCTACGGGTTTATCCAGCCCTAAAATTAATTCAGCAATAAACTCACGCACCTCCCTTAGACTACCGTTAGTCCACGTAAGCATGTCTCTAGTGTTTGCAGCAAGATTTTTCGATTTTAAAAAAATGCCGGTATCCGGCCTACTTCGATTGACCGATGTACTGGTAGCAGTAACAATTAAATTGCCGGACTTGCTGCTATAAATGTTTTGCGAATTGGCATAATACTGTGCCATTGCCCCTGTTGAGATGCCACAAAAAACACTAACAAACAAAAAATGGTAAAATCGCATGGCACAAAATAACGATAATTTGATGAAACGCACCTTTACCTGCTTCTATACTCCTCCATCGGTTTTAAACTTATACTCAAACGATTGCACAAAAAACCAACCTAAGCTCCCCAAAAAAGGTAGCATCCAAACAAAAAAAAGCCACATGAATTTCATAAAAGCGGTTAGCTTTTGTTGTAAAATTAAAGTAGAGGCCAAACCGGTTAGTGAAAAATAGATTAAAACAAGCGCTATACTAAAATGTTGTATGGGTAGCATTACTATTTAATCTTTTATTTTCTCCTAATGTATAACCATTTTAGTTAATATACAAAATTTTATTTAATTAATTCAATTGTATTTTTACTTTTCTAGCAAAATTTTTTCAATCGCTAGCAATTGATTGCGATACATTAAACGCAACGTGTATAAACCTGGAGGAAGCCATTTTATGTTTATTTCTTGGTGCAATTTACCTGTTTGCATCACTTTACCTAAAGTATTAAGCAATTGGAAGGTAGTTTTTTCGGGGTAGTTTCCTGAAATATGCACCAGGCCACTCGTAGGGTTGGGATACAGTTGTACAGACTCTACCCCGGTAGCACTCAACCCGGTTACCAGTTCCTGCCGGTAGGCTAACACTGTAAATTGAAGGCTATCAAGCCCTTTTACAGCATTTGACTCTACTTTTAGCCATATTTCGTACTGTTTGGCTTGGCCGGGCGTAAACGAAAGCGCAAAAGGTTGTTCTGCATTGGGCAGTAAACTTCCACTCCAGTTTCCGGTTAAGGTGTCGGGCCAATAAGTTATTTCGTTTATGTGCAGGGTATCGTT
>JALWRJ010000599.1 GCA_026994125.1 Cyclobacteriaceae bacterium
AGATATATTAAGTGGGTACTCAAGCTGGGCAGATGGGCAATTGCCATTGGGGGGAGTAGCTACCCGTTCGCATTACGATTCACAGGAAAAAGTACAGGCTGCAGAAAATTTTGTACAAGCTTATAAAGAGGCGGCCACCAAAATTATGGAACATAAAATGGCAGCAGCTACAACTATCTCGGACGGCTTAAAGAACCATTACCATATCGAAATGCCCTGGCCCATAATTTTGCGATCTATAAACGAAGGCACCCTTACGTTTAACACGTCTAAATCTATTGAGGATATTCAGCCCGAGTTAAACGATTTTATAACCGAGTTGGTAGGTCCACTGCCCACCGATGATTTTTATAAAGATTAACCCACCACCAATATTAACTTAGCCATAATTGACCCGAAGGCAGGGTATATTTGGGGGGGGGTACTTTTATTTGTTGTTTTACATTGCCGGGGAGCTCATTTAATAGAGTTTACTTCGGCAATGTGTTTGTATGCATTTGCCTTTAAGGTTACCTGCTAAGGTTTCGGCCTCATGTTATTTAACTGGTAAATGGTTTATAATTTCCTTAAATTAATTTTACGCTCATCAGCCCTACTCTTCACTTCAAAACAAGCCGAAGCTTCTAATAATTTACTAACTTAGAGCAAATTAATTAATTTCCAATTTGTTGGATTTTTTAAAATACGCTAACTGGTCGAACCTGCAGGAACCGGAGAATGACCCTATAACCTACTTAACCGTTAAGAAAAATATTCTTTTTTCAAGGTTTTGTATTTTAGGTGTTTCAGGAGCTGTAATTCAAGGCATTTACGATTTTACCGATGGCTACCCCATGGTAATGCTATTCGATTTATTTATTGCCGGTTTTCTGTTTGGAGGTTATTCGCTCAACGAAAGAGGCCACCATAAAACAAGCAAGGTCTTGGTTTTTGCCCTTTCAAACATTACGCTATTTGTATTGGCTTCTGTAGTACCCAAAGGTGTAGGAGTTTACTTGTTATTTTATCCATTAGTAGTATTTTCTATTATAGCTTTCGAGTATCAGGAAAGAATATACACCTATTTTTTTTCAGCTACTTCGCTTATATTAGGGCTTGTTTTAGTAGCTACAAATTTTCAACCATTTGGTCATATTAACCTGCAACCTACTGACCCAACCATTTCTTTTGTATTAAACCTTATCATCTCTTTTGTACTTATAAGTGTAGGTATCGATTTTCTCAAAAATCTATCAAACAAAGCTGAAACGCAATTGGTGGAACTACATAAAAAAACCGCCTTACTGGCTAAAGAACTAGCTGCCAAAAACAAAGACTTAGAAAAAACAAATAACGAATTAGACCAATTTGTGTATAGTGCTTCGCACGACTTACGTGCTCCTTTATCATCCATTGCAGGTATTTTAAATTTAATTAAACTCGAAAAAGCAGCTATACCCCAAATTATTGCGCATTATCATCATTTAATTGAAGACCGTGTAACCGGATTGGATAGTTTTATTAAGGATATTTTAGAGTACTCGCGCAATGCCCGTACCGAAATAAAACAGTCCCAGGTGCAGGTAGATAAGTTGGTACAAGAAGCCTTGGAGCAAAACAGTTACCTGCCACAGGCATCTTTAATAAGATTTACCACAGAAATTAAGGTAAACACGCCCCTTATTTTAGACAAAACACGGACATTTAGTGTACTAAACAACCTGATATCGAATGCCATTAAATATAACGATACCTCCAAACCCAAGCCCTTTGTGTCTATAAGTGCCCGGTTGAACAACAACATACTTACATTTGTGGTTCAAGATAGTGGCGAAGGTATTTGCGAAAGCTGCAAGTCGCACGTTTTTGAAATGTTTTATCGGGGTACCGAGTCGTCTGGTGGGTCGGGGTTAGGCTTGTACATTACCAAAGAAATGGTAGAAAAAATGGGAGGAAGCATCCATTTTGAAACGAAAGAAAATGAAGGTACTACGTTTACATTTTCTATTCCTGTAACAAAAAATAAGAGTGCAAGTTAAAGGCAAAATCATTTTTTCTTGTTCGCAAACTTCAGGTTAATTACATTTGCCGGCTCATGCATACTGCGCTTACATATAGGATGGTTTCCACGACCCCAATTACTACGGGTACTACTATGCCTAAAAGCATTATTATGCGCAGAGGTATTACCCTTAGGGGTTAATGCCGCCTACTTCCGCCCACGGAGGCCAAGTTCCTCCTCATTAATCTCTTTTATTACAACATTATTTTTACAAACCATGCGCATATTAAAATTTGGAGGCACCTCGGTAGCTAATGCCGAGGCAATTTTACAAGTAACTACCATCTTAAAAACACTTCCATTAAGCCAAGAACCAGCCATAGTGGTGGTATCGGCTTTTAGTGGGGTAACTAATAGTTTAGAACAAATTGCTGAGCTGGCAGCTTTGCAAGAAGCTAGTTATGAGCAAAAAATTGAAGCTCTAAAAAACCAACACCTTACCA
>JALWRJ010000600.1 GCA_026994125.1 Cyclobacteriaceae bacterium
CCCTGATAGTTTCCACTGATAACGGTAATTTCTACTCCGGGCTCCACTATTTTGCCCAATTGTTCGTTCCATAACATTTTATACGAAGGAGCCACCATTTTGTGCCTGGCCGGCAGGTTTAACCAAATCTGGAAAAGCTCCAATGGATTCCGTTTTTTAGTATGTAATAAAGGAAACATTTCGGCATGTTGAATCCCCTGTCCGGCAGTCATCCATTGTACATCGCCTTGGCCAAACCTGCCTGTTGTACCTAACGAATCCGAATGATCTACATACCCTTTTAATGCATAAGTGATGGTTTCGAACCCTCTATGTGGATGCACCGGGAAACCCGGAACCGTACGGCCATGGTACATCCGCCAGCCATCTTTCAGCGTAAAATCCTGGCCAATTGCTCTGCCACTTAACTCATTGGGGCCTAACTTAGCGTTACCGGGTGGGTAATGGTCTTTATGATGCGCACAAAATAGAAACGGGTCTTGGGTAGGCCAATGTAAACCCAGTTCGCTTATTTTTAGTAGAGGTTTCTTCATAATACCTGCAAATATAATGTTTAAACAATAAAAACACTTTATGGCAAATGTATAACCCTGGTTGGTCGTTAATCCCTTTTATCTTCCATTCGTGTAAATTTAAATAACTCTGGTTAGCAGGCTTCGTACTTTAGTACAACAACTCAAAATAAACGGTCAAACTTACCGATAGCGTTCGGTATTAATAGCAACATTTATGATAAAACTCGAATCGGTTCATAAGTCTTATGGATCGGGAAAACAAAAACTACATGTACTCAAGGGGCTTAACATTACCATCAACGAAGGTGAGTTTGTCTCTATTATGGGGTCTTCCGGGTCGGGCAAATCTACATTGCTTAATATTTTGGGTATTCTTGATACCTATGACCAGGGAAACTATTACTTAGCCGATACCCTAATTAAGCATGTAAGCGAAAAGAAAGCGGCCTATTACCGGAATAAATTTTTAGGATTCGTATTTCAGTCATTTAACTTACTTCCGTTTAAAAATGCAACCGAAAATGTGGCGTTGCCTTTGTATTACCAAAAAGTAAGCCGAAAAAAGCGGAACAAAATTGCTTTGGAATACCTGGATATGGTAGGGCTTAAAGCCTGGGCTACGCACATGCCTAGCGAGATGTCAGGCGGGCAAAAGCAGCGGGTGGCTATTGCTCGGGCGCTTATTTCTGACCCAAAAGTTATATTGGCCGATGAGCCTACCGGAGCACTTGATACCCAAACCTCGTATGATGTGATGGATATTTTTAAGCGAGTAAACGAAATGGGAAAAACCATTGTAGTGGTTACGCACGAGCACGATATAGCAGCGATGACCAACCGTAATATTGTGTTAAAAGACGGTTTGGTGGTAGATGAAAACCAAACCGTACTCGAAAGCACTTAAGTTTAATCTTTTAACGTTTACCCCTTTGGTATGTTCGATTTAGATAAATGGCAGGAAATTATTTACACCATTAAACAGAATAAACTTCGATCGTTTATTACCGCTTTTAATGTGGCATGGGGTATTTTTATCCTGATTATATTAATGGGTTTTGGTAGTGGTTTTCAGCACGGTGTGGAATTTCAATTTAACGATGATGCCGTAAATACGCTGTGGATAAGTGCGGGTAAAACCAGTAAGCCGTATAACGGAATTAAGCCGGGGCGCCAAATTCGGTTTACCAACCAGGATTACGATGCCATTAAAAAGCTGCCAGGAATAGAATACATAACCGGCCGTTATTTTGTGCCGGGCGAGTTTACCGTTCGCTACAAGGATAATCTTTCGTTTTTTAATATCAGGGCTGTACACCCTCACCATAAGTTTTTAGAAAAAACTCTGGTTACCTCTGGCCGTTATTTAAACGATAAAGATGTGCGTGAAAAGCGCAAGGTGGCAGTTATTGGGCAAAAAGTAATTGAGGTTCTTTTTGAGAAACAAAACCCTGTAGGCAATTATATTGATGTAAACGGTATTAAATACAAAATTGTAGGTACATTTAAAGACGAAGGCAGCGAATATGAACAAAAGGTAATTTACATTCCAATAACTACGGCTCAAATTGCCTACGGGGGCAACAATCAAATTCATCAATTGTTGGTTACGGTTGGTAATGCCAGCGAAGCCGAATCAAAAATAATTGAAGCCTCTATATACGATTACCTGAGTGGTAAGCACAATTTTGACCCAACAGATAAAAAAGCAGTACGCATTTTTAATGGAGTAGCCAATTTTATGCGGTTTATGAACCTGTTTGCAGGCATTAAAATGTTTTTGTTTATAGTAGGTATTTTTACCCTGATAGCCGGAGTGGTTGGTGTTAGCAATATTATGCTTATCGTAGTAAAGGAGCGTACCAAAGAGGTGGGCGTGCGTAAGGCCATTGGAGCTACTCCGGGTTCAATTATTGGGTTGTTTTTGCAGGAAAGTATGGCCATTACCTTACTGGCAGGTTACATAGG
>JALWRJ010000601.1 GCA_026994125.1 Cyclobacteriaceae bacterium
GTGTAGATTCGGCCAGTATTAAATTTGGCGAGCAACAGTTTATGATTAAAGGAATAGCCCATGTAAAAAAGAGCAAACACAGCTTGTTGTGTACGGTGGCTTTAGGCAAAAAAAAGGATATTAAGGTAGATTCCAACACCTATGAAAAAATGAGCCAACACATTGGCCGGTTTCCTTTAATTATGATTTCGCCCAACGACACTCACTTAATTTACGAAGGCAATGAGGTAAGGCGCAAGTTTTTTGATGCAGCCATTAGCCAGGCTAATCCTGTATATTTACAACATTTAATTGCCTATGGGTATGCATTAAAAAGCAGAAACGCCTTGCTTAAAAAGTATGCCGAAACCAGGCAGCCGCCCGATGAAGCATTGGTGCAAACCTATACCGGACAGCTGATAAAACACGGGAGGGTTATTTATAACGAGCGAAATTCCTACCTGGGTACATTTTTAAAATTGTTTAAAGCACATTATGAGGCGCTTCAAAAGCAAAATGAAACGGTTTCGATTACCTATACCAGCCACCTGGCTAACGCCAACAACCCGGCTTTGTTGTACGCCAATAGCTGGCCTAAAGATTTACTGCTGCAACGCACCGAAGTAGGTATTCATAAAGATGGTTTTGGGTTTACCATAAATGAGGTGCCGCTAAAAAAACATGGTTCGCAAGGGCAGCAAAAAACTTTTTTAGTGGCCTTAAAACTGGCACAATTTGAACTACTGGCCAAGCAAAAAAAAATTAAGCCTGTACTGTTGCTTGACGATATTTTTGACAAACTGGATGATGAGCGTATGCATGAGTTACTAAAAAAAGTTGCCAGCAAACAATATGGCCAATTATTTATTACCGATGCCCGCCCCGAACGAACACTAAAAATTTTAAGCGAAAACAAATTAAAGGCTCGTATATTTGAAATAGACAAAGCCAAAGTGATTAAGACCACCAATATATGAAATCTAAATACCGCACCGAAAATTACCGCAAAGCCGAACCTGCCACTTTAAAAGAGGCCATAAACCGGATGTACGAGGCGTACAACTTAAAACGCAAAGTAGATGAAGGAACGATAATTGGATTTTGGCCACGTATTATGGGCAAGCCCATTGCTACACGTACCACTAATTTGTTTTTTAAAGATAAAAAACTAATTGTTGAACTAAATTCGGCTCCGTTAAAACAAGAGCTTATTCTATCTAAGCCTAAAATATTAGAATTGTTTGCCAAAGAAGTAGGCTCCGGAGTGGTTGAAGATGTGGTTTTTTTATAGATAGCCCTTCAATATGATTACACCGCCCTTACTTACAAAAAACAACCAGGCAGTTATAGTAGCCCCTTCGGGAGGCTTACCCAAGGGCAGTTTAGATACCGCCCGGCAAGCGCTAACCCACTGGGGGTTAACCACTACCCTGCACCCCGATGTTTATGCACAGCACAGCGTATTTGCCGGAACCGATACGCAACGCAGCAACGCCCTACAAGAGGCCCTGACCCATCCGGAAGTACAGTTAATTTTAGCCGCCCGTGGGGGCTATGGGCTTACCAGGTATGTAGATGAGTTACAGTTTATTGCCTTGCTTAAACACCCCAAATGGATTGTAGGGTATAGCGATGTAACCGCCCTGCACCTGGCTGCACATAAAGCGGGCGTGCTAACCATACATGGCCCTATGGGTACTTCGTTTGGCCGAGCCGGCAGCACGGCTTCTATTAAAGCACTACATACATTACTATTTACCGGCAAGGCCGCCCCCATTGTACAACAAGCTGCACATATAAACCCAGGCAAGGCCACAGCCCCCTTAGTGGGAGGTAATTTATCGTTGGTATGCGATAGCCTGGGAACCGCTACCGAGCTGGACACCCGAGGTAAAATATTGGTGTTGGAAGACATTGGCGATTACTACTACCGCATAGACCGCATGCTTACCCAGCTAAACCGAGCCGGCAAATTACGCGAGCTAAAAGGACTGGTACTTGGTAGCTTTTCCAACCTGCTACAAGGCAAGCCTGCCTTTAAAGAGCAAGTAATGGATATGGTAAAAAGGCTTTGCGCGCCCTATCCATACCCTATTGCTATACACATGCCCATTGGGCACGAACCGACCAATTTTCCTTTTGTGCATGGTGCAACGTACCAATTGGTAGTTACTAAACAACATGCTGAACTAAACCTAGTAACTTCACTTTGTTAACCTATATGCAATGAACGATACACATACCCAATGGGTAAACCAAACCATACAATATGTAAAAGAAACCCTTTACCATGCTGAAGGCGGGCACGATTGGTGGCATGTATATCGGGTATGGCAACTAGCAAAAACCATTGCTAAATCGGAAAATGTAAAAGGAATAATTGTAGAACTAGGTGCCTTACTACATGATATTGCAGATGCTAAATTTAATGATGGGAATGAAACCATAGGGCCGGCTAAAGCGCATGCGTTTTTATCTAAAATAGGAGTAGATACTA
>JALWRJ010000602.1 GCA_026994125.1 Cyclobacteriaceae bacterium
CACCTCGAAATTAAAGCTTACCTCGATTTTAACATGAATGAAAAATTAATTGAAGAAGTAATACGAGAAATTTCTTCCTTTGCCGATATCTATGAAAAGAGATTTACAGGTAAAGATATCTTTTAAGCTTATTAAACCCTTTATATTTGCAAGGCAAACCGCCTTACCGATCCCCGCTAGTTAGCGGGGGTAGGAAAGTCCGGGCAACACAGGGCAACGCACTTCCTAACAGGAAGGTTCCGGTGTAGCCGGAAACAGCTAGTGCAACAGAAAACAAACTACCCTGCCGGGTACAACCCAGGAGGGAAAAGGTGAAAAGGTGAGGTAAGAGCTCACCGCATTGGTGGTAACATCCATGGCAGTGTAAACCTTGCGTGTTGAAAGATCAAATAGGTACTGCTCCGGTGCTGTAAAGTAACGGACTGGCTTGCCCGGCCGGTATGCAGTATGGGTAGATTGCTTGACCCCCGCAGCAATGTTGGGGCTAGATAAATGGTAAGGGTGCGCCAACTGGCGAATACAGAACCCGGCTTACAGGTTTGCTTTTTATTAAAGATAATACCCCTTTGTTGGGGTATTTTTTTACATTTGATTTTATGGCACACATACTAATTATTGATGACGAAAAAAGCATCCGATTTGTACTAAAAGAAATACTAGAGGATGAAAATTATGAAGTAGAAGAAGCAGCCGATGGAAGCGAGGCGCTGCAAAAACTACAATCGGGTGCTTACGATGCCGTATTATGCGATATTAAAATGCCTAAAATGGATGGTATTACCTTGCTTGAAAAGGCAATAGAAGCAGGTATTGATACCCCATTTATAATGATTTCGGCTCATGGCACCATTGAAACAGCCGTAGATGCCACTAAAAAAGGAGCGTTCGATTTTATTGAAAAACCACCGGATTTAAATCGGGTATTATTGGCGGTACGAAATGCAGTCGAAAAAGAACACCTGGTTAAAGAAACTAAAGTTCTCAAAAAGAAGGTAGCCAGGAGTAACACTATTATCGGGCAATCCAAAGCCATAACTAAGGTTTTTGATACCATCGAAAAAGTAGCCCCTTCGGAAGCCAGAGTACTTATTACAGGCCCCAACGGTTCGGGCAAAGAGCTTATTGCTAAGGCCATTCACAGCCAAAGTGTAAGAAACAAACAGCCACTTGTAGAAGTAAACTGTGCCGCCATACCCGCTGATTTAATTGAAAGCGAATTGTTTGGCCATGAAAAAGGAGCTTTTACATCGGCTGTTAAACAACGCATTGGCAAATTTGAACAAGCCCATGGAGGCACCCTTTTTTTAGACGAAATAGGTGATATGAGCTTGGCCGCTCAAGCCAAAGTGCTTCGTGCACTCCAAGAAAATGTAATAACCCGGGTAGGAGGCGATAAAGAAATAAAAGTAAATGTACGTGTGCTGGCAGCCACCAACAAGAACCTTAAACAGGAAATTGAAGATGGCAATTTTAGGGAGGATTTATACCATAGGTTAAGCGTTATTATTATTGACGTGCCTTCCTTGGCACAACGCAAAGACGACATTCCCCTGCTGGTAGAACATTTTTTAGCACAAATAGCACAGGAATATGGGGCTCCGGCCAAACAGATGCAGCCAAAAGTTATTAAGCTATTACAACAACATAACTGGACGGGCAACATACGTGAATTACGCAATGTGGTGGAGCGCCTGGTAATTCTAGGCGATAACCCTATTACCGATAAAGATGTGAACCAGTTTGGGTATTTGGGATAGCACCTATTTAATATTTAACGTTCTTATAGCTATAATAATCGTTAATTTCTTCTACATCAACTAACTGCCCCAATAGTTTTACTTTCATCAGTAAGTGTTCGTTCTGCAAAACATACATTTCATCATCCTCTAAGTATTTATAGGTTACTGTCATATCCAAATTTTGCACATTAAAAATCTTCACTTTTAATGGCTTATCATTAGTAAATTTAGCCTTTTCCAATCTTTTAGATAGCTTATTTATATAAGCCTTGCCGGTACAATCTGCTAAAAAAGCAAACTTATTAGGTAAGGTATTCTTATCAAATTTAAAACTGATAACCAATTCTTGTGCATTGTCATCTACCACTTTAAAAGAATTATCATCGACCTTTCCATTAATTTGTTGCTTGGTAGTGTTATGCAATTTACCAAATTTTTTAATTTGCTTTTTCGTGGGTGCATTACCGTTTACATCCAGCAGCTTCCAACGGCTACCTACGGGTCGTTCCGGGTTAAATTCGCCATGCTCAACAATATTCTCTGTGCCATTATTGGTTGTAACATCAATCTCAAAATAATGCGTGGCATCATGGTCTTTTAATCCACTTCCCAGGGTTTCTGGAGAAATACCATAATTTTCCATTTTGGCTATCACCTCAGCCTTTTGAGCCATTACAGGCTGGCTTAGACCTACTAAAATGATAAAACTAATTTTTCTCATTTTAAAAATTTATTTTAAGTAAAAAAGCGCTGATGTTAACAGCGCGCTAGTATATTTTATTGTTTTACAATCCTTAATTGAACAGGCCCTTTTTCAGTTAGAACCCTTACCACATACACACCGGCATTCCAGTGTTGGGTTTGTTCGATAACAGCATCTAAGTAGCCACGTTCATCGGCCTGGTAGGTTTGTT
Organism: Cyclobacteriaceae bacterium; assembly: GCA_026994125.1. Classification (GTDB taxonomy): domain Bacteria; phylum Bacteroidota; class Bacteroidia; order Cytophagales; family Cyclobacteriaceae; genus JAKISE01. The sequence continues at coordinate 2,654 of JALWRJ010000602.1, forward strand.
TAGTCTGCTCCTTACCAAAAGCATCAACAACATCCAACTCAACCTGTTCGTTGGTATTTAACCCGGCCATTGAAATACTCAAGTTACTATTACCCAGCGGGTTAGGGTAAGCTGCAATCTCCAAGGGCATGGCATTATCACTCATTTGCACGGCCACTAAACCTACTTCAACGGTAGTGCCATCAAAATCTGTTTGTAATAATTTATAATAAGATAATCCCTGATAAGGTCGTTCATCAACAAAACGATAAGCGGTTTCCACTTTCGCATCACCGGCTCCCTCTACAACAGCAACCTCTTTAAACTGTTTGCCATCTTTAGAGCGTAATAGGGTAAAGAAATCGTTGTTTAGCTCACTGGCAGTTTTCCAAACCAGTTTAACGGTTCGTTCCTGAGCAATGGCCTCAAAGCTTAAAAGTTCAATTGGTAGTGCGTTCAAATTAAAGGCCGATCCAAAGGTAATAGGACTAAGTGAGGTTAGCACACTGGCAGAAATAACACTACCAGCAGCGGTAGTACCCGTAGTACCTCCCTGCCCTTTACTTTCCCAGGCTGCTCCATTATAATGAGCCACCACAAGGTCGTTGCTCCCTAAAGTTTGGATATCACTACCCGAAGCGGAACCATCTTCCCAGTACAGTCTTACCAATGGATCAGACGTACCCGAAGTACGAGTTAAATCCCAATATTCCGAACCACTCACATGGTTAAGAGGCCCTCCTGATTGTACCACATTTGAGACATCGCTGTATGGTGCATCAAAATACTGCGCTCTAAATCCATTGCTACCTGTTAACGATTCAGCGGCAATGCGCGCATATCGGTTGCCATCACCCACAGGGTATAGTAATATGCCCGACCCAGTAATTTGGAAGGGGCCATCTACATAGCTGGCAGCCGAACCACCCGAAAGCGTACCTCCATTTAAGTGAAGCACATCGGCAACCGTTGTGGCCACTACCCCATCGGTTAAGGTAAGCGTGCCTGTAACCGTAACCGGATCATTAAGTAATAATTGCGGGAATAATCCGGAGGAATTATTAATTGTTAAATTATTGAAAGTAATACCTCCTGTTGAAGATATGGTTTGAGCTGAACTGCCACTTAACGTTACAGAGCTTGTACCTGCAGTAAAGGTGTTAGTATTTGTTAAATTACCATTTATGGTAATATTAGCACTGGTAGCATTGGTAGGCGCACCAAGGGTTAAGTTGTTCTCAATTACCATAGTTGTAAAAAAATCAACCGGAGCAGAACCTGAGGTAACTACGTTATATAAATTAGAGCCATCGGATTCAATGGCTGACAAAGTACCGTTGGACTGAATGGTAATGGTGCCATTCCCATGTATAAATGTTCCCGTTGTTTTTACTTCAAAGCCAGCGGTAGAACTGGTATTATTAATTGTAATGGCGTGAGATGGGTCGGTAACTTGCAAGGTACCATCGGTAACAACAAGAGATTTATTTACCGTAATAGCATCTACGGTTTGATAAACTGCATCTCCATCTCCTGATAAATCACTATCGATTTCTAAAATATAAAAGGGATCACCTCCAGTTTCTAGTAAGAAATTGCCTGTAGAAGCTGCAAGGTAAACATGAGTTAGTGAATTAGAAACTGCTGTATAAGTACCCGTATTGGTCCAACTACCATTTACATTAAAGGCTCCCTCGGTGTGTGTAAATGTACCTGAATTATTAAAAGAGCCCGATAAAGTTAAACTACTAGCACCTCCATTCGAATCAAAGCCCATGGTTGCACCTGCCTGAATCGTTAGATCTTTTGCCGCGCCTACTGCGCCTGTGCTCAGAATTGGATCATTTGGAGTACCTGAAGGAATTAGCACATCATTTAATGCAGTAGGTACTACACCACCCGACCAGTTAGCTGCGTTATTCCAGTCATTGCTAACAGCCCCAGTCCAGGTAATTAACGAAGTATAAGTCCATCTTATTCTACCATCGGTGTCGCCATTTGGTGGGCTATCTTCCTCAAACACAGAACCTGCTAGAACTCCTGAGGCATCGTTAAAAATATAATTATTAGCCCCTGTTAAACGCTTGGCATTAACCGCAGGACCCGAGTTAAACACCACATTATTTATGGTAATATCAGCAGGCAAATCGTTTTCTAGCAATAAATAGCGCCCACCGGCCGTGCCGTTAGAGAAACTACCATCGGATAAATTATTAGTAGCATCGAGCACTGCATTAGTTTGCATATAAAGCCCATTGGCATCTAAATTACGAATTTCGTAATATTGAGCTTTCAGTGTTCCTGATGCAAAAGTAAAGCTGTACGTACCCGATTGACTTTTAATTACGGCCACATTGGCCGCATCTGTACCCACCAAAGAAAACAGAGCTGTAGAAGTCATTTGAATGGAAGCGCTATTACCCATATTTAAAATACTAGTACCATTAACAACTAATTTGCCAACATCATTGATATCCAATACATCTGCACCATTTCCATCACCCATATTTAATGTATTATTATTAAGGTTAAAGTAACCACTGGTTATGGTTAAATCATTTTGCACACTAAGATCTGATAGCATGGAAAAATTTGCTAGTGAAAATCCATATATCACTAGATTATAAACAGGGTTTCCACCCATATCAATCGTTTGGCCGTTTGGAGAAATATCAATTCCTGACATTTTTATTGTACCTTGTTGCGAATCAAATGCTCCTGCCACTGCTATATCATCTTGTACTTCTAACTGATAATTACCACTTGAAAGGCTAAAAGTTGCTCCTGCAGCTACAGTAAAATCTTGAACAACTGTATTGCTACCTAATTGGTAACTACCCGATTCAATAGTTACATCGTAAAAGGGTGTTGAGCCGTTATTTATAACATCTACACCTCCTGAAGTAGCAAATACCACTTTACTGGTAGATTGAGTAAACGAACCACTAGGGCCACGTGTCCAGGCACCCGAAACTTTTATTTTATCGGCTGCACTATTAGTTATCAAAATACCGTTTATTGTTAAATCACCTGAAATTTGAAGATCGGCATTGGCATCATCTGTAGATGTGTTTAAAGTAACAATGGCACCAAAATCAATGGTTAATGTTTTCGCCTCGGCACGGGTGCCAGCAGTACCATCAACATTAATAATAGGTTGTATAACCGGGGTGGCATCAACAACCACTAAATCGGTAGCTGTAGGCACTTTATTACCTCCCAGGCTCGATTTCCAGTTTCCGGCTGTAAACCAATCGCTGGTACCTGCTCCGGCCGTCCAGGTTAAGGTTTCAGTGCCTGTCCAGTTTATAAGGTTACCCGGGTCGTTTTCAAAATCAGCGCCTGCAAAAGCTCCTACTGCATCGAAAAATTCTACAGTACCGCTACCGGCAATTTGTTTTGATACGTTGATGGCACCACCACCCGGGTTGGCAGGAAAAACTACGTTTTCGATACGCCCTGGGTTACCAGTTAAATCCTGAGTGCTTTCAATATTTAGTAAAACACCACCTGAACGTCCATTGGTAAAGGTACCATCGCTAAGGTTGTCGGTAGCATCAATGGTTGCACCACTTTCTATTTTTATACCATTCAGCCCCATAAACTCAAATAAATAATTGCGGGCTTTGATGGTTCCTTGTACCGAAAAATTATAATCGTTGGTGGTTCTTCGAGTAATGGTAACCGGTGAACCGGCTGTTCCTACAAGTTCAATAGTACCTGTGCTGGTTACGGTAAGCGAGGCTTGGTTACCAATTTCGAGGCGTCCTCCAGCTCCGGCAATGTATGTACCCGCAATGGTTATAACATCCAGGTAATTACCAAGTTGTATGGTTTTACCATTACCGTTAAAGGTTCCGGCATCTACATTAAACAGGTTATCTACACTTAAATTATCCTGAACGGTAATGGTTCCGCCTGAATTAATGGCCAAATCATAAAATACCGATCCATTGCTTGTTATAAACCCTGTTCCTGTGGATTTATTCATCACATAACTTCCGGCTGTATAAATGGTTCCTGCCACACAATTTATATTTCCTCCCACATACAACTTTCTATTGCTATACCAGTTTCTAAATTCTCCATTTTGAACAATCAAATCATTTAAAATAGTAACATCTACCCCATTAGCTAAATAGCGTGCTGTACCAGCAGATTTATCTATTCTTAGATTATAAAAATCTTTGGTTCCGGTTATATCTGCTCTAATATTTTGGTATCCGGCTGCTGTTCCATCTAACACCACCTGTCCATTTCGGGCAATAAAAGAGCCTCCATTATTATTATCCCATTCACCAGCCAGTTTAATTTCATAATTATTAACACTTACATCTAACGTAGCAGTATTAAATCTAAGGTAACCATCAACATCAATATCGCCTCCTAAGGTTTTTGTATTGGCATTAAGCAGGTACAGGTTACCGTATTGAACCCCACCACGAATAGTCTGGTCGCTGGTTCCCTCAAACCTCGATAAACTAGTGGGGTCTAACGCATACGTACCAAAGCCCGCAGGGAAATTATTGGCACCTAAAATATACATATTTACTCCTGGTTCGGCAGTCATAGTTCCTGTACCCGAAGTATTGGTAATAAGCGAAGTATTAAACCTCATAGAGGCAATCGAATTACGAATAATCAAGTTACCTGCCACATCGGTATTGCCTTGCAGGAATTTTGTATTGCTGCCTCCAATATCGAGGTTATTAAATTTACTGGCATTTATGTATTGGTTGCCGGTACGGGCAAAAACAATGGTTCCGGTGCCGGCATAAGCACCAGTACCTGTCCAATATTGGCCATTAAACGTATGGCTACCTCCTCCGTCATCAAAGGTACCTGCGGAGGCAATGGTTACATCACCATTTATAGTTAAGGTTGCTGTATTGGCATCCAGCGTTGAATTTACCAATAAATCACCTGCTATATCGGAGGTACCCTGGAATGATTTGCTTCCTGTACCACTTACCGTTAGGTCGTTAAAATTAATATCTTTAATGGACTGAGCGGCACCATCGAGCACAACTGTACCATTGGTAGCGGTACTAAAAGAACCGGGTGCAGTATTTAACATATCGCCCCCTACAGTTGCCACATAATTATTAGTTGAAAAGGAAACGGTTCCATTCGTAATATTAATATCTCCATCAATATCAACATTAGAGCCAGCAATTAAGAAGGTAGCTGCTCCGGTAAACGAAAGATTATTTAAACTGGAACTATTAGGTGTAATGGTAACGGTACCCCCTGATGCATTAAATGTTATGGTGCCACCACCCGGTATGTAAATACCGTTGGTTCCAATGGTTAGCCCGCCACTAATAAAAATATCTGAAGTGGGGTCTGCTACAGCCAATATGCCATTTGAAGAGCCTTGCCCTATAATTACATCTCCAATTGAATTAAGATCGTTACCATTATCCAAGGTTAAAATACCATTGGTAATGGTAACCGATTTGGCTACTCCATTGCCAGAAGTGGCATTTATAACCGGGTTATTGGTTTGTAAGCCAATAATGGCATCCAACGAATTGGTAGGCACCCCTGCTGTCCAGTTACCGGCTGTAGCCCAATTGCTATCCACATTGCCCGTCCAGGTAGTAAAGGAAAGAGGAGGCCATATAATATTACCAGGATTGGTTACACCACTTCCACTATCATCTTCGTAAAACTCTCCAGCTAACAGGCCATTAATGGTACCTGCAAAGGTAATGGCACCACCAGCCGCTCCGGCCGACCTACGCACATTAAAGTGAACACCCTGTACCGGAGCCCCACCATGGTTAAAGGTAACATTGCTTATATCAGCCAAGCCGGTTGCGTCTGCCTCAAAGTTAAGGTACACATAATTTCCTGAGTTAGAGGTACTCATATTACTCCAGGTGCCATCAGAGAAGTTATTATTGGCGCCACTGGTAGCCACATTAGCACCGGCTTGAACATCCAGCCCACCATCAACTAATGTTGATATTTCGTAATATCTGGCATTAATAGTACCCCCACTTACAATATCGATATTGATGCGGTAGTTACCAGCCACTCTATCTATTCGTGCTAAGTTACCACTTGTTCCAACCAAATTCAGCGTTCCGTTTACGGTTAATGATGGGTTGGGCTGGTTGGTATCATCGCTCCCATTATCAGAAGCATTGAATAACAAACTAGAACCGGCTGGTATGTTTAAGGTTGCTCCTGTAGCTATCACATGCTGCTCAGCATCCGGATTACCAGGGTCGTTATTTCCTAATGTTAAATCGAAGCCATTGGCATCTAAGGTAGCTCCTGTACCTAAGGTTAAATCCTCTTGGATAAGTAAATCGCTTAAAATGGTATAAGTACGATTGTTCGTATTGGTCTGATTAAATGTTACATTGTAAAAATCAAATCCGTTATTATCTATGGATTTAGCATTGGTATCGGTACTTTCAAAGGCTACCGTTGACGTATAATCGTAAAAATTACCTGCATTGCCCCAATTGCCACGTACAACCAGATCGCCTACGGTTGTGCCGCCATCGTTCGACATGTAAACGGATACTCCGTTATTAATGGTTACATCATTTACATTATAGGTGGTTACCACATACTTAGCCCCGGTACCGGCAAAGGTTATGTTGTTCCAGGTTCTAGCTTTGGTAAGAGTTTGCGTACCTAATCGATCTAAAACTATGTCAGCATTCTGGGTAGTCAGCGTTTCGGTATTATCATCGTTAATGCTAGTAATAGCAAAGGTATGGGTAAGCGATCCAAAATCGACTGTTGCATTGCTAAAAAACTCAATTTGCCCACCATCAATATTCAGTCCATTATTTACAATGGTTTTAGTTCCTCCTCCATTTTCGAATCGGGTGGTTTGTAAGCTATGGTTAGCTCCGGGGTCTATGGTTTGAGCCCCGGTTCTATTAAAATTAAGTGTAAAATTGGTATGATTAAAGGTACCGTTATTTGTAAAATTAGCCCCTGAAAATTCCATATCCCTGGCCAGGTTTACAGTTACCCCATTATTAATAGTAAGGTCTCCACTTACTCTAAAAAAATCTTGCCCTTGGGTTAGGGCTTTAGTTCCCGAACCGGTAAATACCACAGTGGGTAAATTTACATAATCGATTGAAGCACTTGAGTAGCTGTAAATGTTCTGGTCAGTCCCATCAAACGTAACTGTAACTGTAGATACAGAAGGCGTGTAATCTCTAAAATCCATATTAGTTCCGGAAAAGGTCATATCGAAGCCTCCATCAACTAACGTAGCATTGT